>JBLMWY010000107.1:0-2574 GCA_050257475.1 Bdellovibrio bacteriovorus | reverse complement strand
CGGCCCCGAGTACGCCCTGGTCCGCTACAGCGCCGGCAGCGCCTCGGATCCCCGGCAGAGGCAACCCAACTGGAACCGCACCTTCGAGCTGGGTCCGCCGGACGCCGTTGGCGGGGTCCTGCTGCTCCATGGTATGTCCGACGGCCCCTACAGCCTGCGGGCCCTGGGCGAGGCCTTGGCCAAGCGGGGCTACCGGGTGCTGGGGCTGCGCATGCCGGGACACGGCACAGCCCCCTCGGGCCTGCGCACCGTCACCTGGGAGGCCATGGCCGCGGCGACCCGCTTGGGGATGCGGCACCTGGCGGGTGCCCTGGGTGCAAAGCCCATCCATGTCATGGGCTACTCGACCGGGGCGGCGCTCGCCCTCGACTATGCCCTGAACGCCCTCGCCGGGACCGATGCGCCGATCCCCGCCAGCCTGGTCCTGGTCTCGCCGGCCATCGGCATCACCGGACTGGCGGCCCTCACGCCCTGGGTGGAGCGTCTCTCCCGGCTCCCGGGCCTGGAGCAGCTCGCCTGGACGGCGAACATGCCCGAGTTCGACCCCTTCAACTACAACTCCTTCTCGGTCAACGCCAGCGTCCAGGTCCATCGGATGACCCGCTCGGTGGCGAGCCGGGTCAGGGCCCTGTCGGCCAGGGGCCCCATCGCGGGCTTTCCCCCGACCCTGCTGCTCCTGACCACGGTGGATGCCACCGTATCGCCCAACGCCGTTGCCGATCAGCTCCTCAAGCTCCTGGCCCCCGAGGGTCATGAGCTGATCCTCTACGACATCAACCGCTTCGCCAACAAGTCGCCGCTCCTCGTCGCCGATCCGGGACCCCTCACCGAGCGCCTCATGGGTGACGGGACCCTGCCCTTCGCGGTCACCCTGATCGCCAATGAGACCCCCGAGAGCCGCTACGTGGTGGCCCGTCTCAAGCCGCCCTTCTCGCCCGAGGCGACCCGGATCGAGCCCCTGAGCCTGGCCTGGCCCGACGACACCATGTCCCTGTCCCACGTGGACCTGCCCTTCCCACCGGACGATCCGCTCTATGGCCGCTACCCGCCCGAGGCCAGGGGCCAGGTCTTTTTGGGCCAGCTCGCCATCCGGGGTGAGCGCGGCGTGCTCAAGATCCCCGCCCAATGGCTCCTGCGCCTGCGTCACAACCCTTTCTACGACTACCAGGAACGCCGGGTGCTGGACTGGATCCAAGGGGCGAGCGGCCGGGGCGGCCCGAGTCGCCGGGCGGGCTCCGGCTGATCACCCGAGAAAGAAGATCTTTTCCGCGAATGAGCGCGAATAAACGCGAATAAAGGAAAACTCGGAAATGCTTATCCAGATCAAGACTTTCTTCGAACAGCATCTGATGCCCGATCGGGCGGCGGGGGCAGGGGAGGAGGATCGCCGGCTGCGGCTGGCGGTCGCCGCCTTGTTGTTGGAGATGACCCGGGCGGATGAGCAGGTCAGCGCGGAGGAGTGCGCCGCCCTGGAGGCGGGGATCCGGGACCACTTCGGACTCACGGATGAGGAGACCCGGGAGCTCATCGCCTTGGCCGAGGCGGAGCGCCGGGAGGCGACCGACTACTTCCAGTTCACCTCACTGATCAACACCCACTATGGCCCCGAGCAGCGGGTCCAGATCGTGGAGCAGCTCTGGCAAATCGCCTACGCGGACGAGACCTTGCACCACTACGAGGAGCACCTGGTGCGCAAGGTGGCCCAACTCCTCCATGTGCCCCACGGGGCCTTCATCGCCGCCAAGCTCCGCAGCGGCGGGGCAGCCTGATCAGACGCGGTCGGTGGATGCGTTGCGCTTATCCGTCCTGCCTGCGTCTTGTGTTCATTCGCGTTCGTTCGCGTTTATTCGCGGACCAATGTCTTTCCCGCGATGAGGGCCATCTTCCAGGATCTGGGCGAGCCGCCGTCCGGCCTCGGGGTCCAAATGCCATAGGAGCAGACCACCGGCGATGAACAGGAGCGACAGGGACAGGATGCTGTCCCGTGGTCCGGCCCCGGCGATGAGGATGGGGGTCAGGGCGATCAGCAGCGGCCCCAGCAGGGTCGCGAACTTGCCCACCATGTTGAAGAAGCCGAAGAACTCCGCCGTCTTGTCCGCGGGGATCATGCGCGCGTACAGGGATCGGGACAGGCTCTGCACGCCGCCCTGGACCAGGCCGATGGCGATCGCCAGGCCATAGAAGTCCCTCTCCGTCTCCAGGAAGCGCCAGGCATAGAGGATGGCCCCGATGTAGACGAGGAGCCCGATCAGAATGGCTGGCCGGGCGCCGATCCGTTGGCCCAGCCAGCCGAAGGCGAGGGCGGCCGGGAAGGCGACGAACTGGGTCACCAGGAGCGCCGTCACCAGGGCACCCTGATCCAGCCCCAGGACCCGGTCCCCGAAGAACACGGCGGTCTTGATGACCGTATTGACCCCGTCGATGTAAAGCCAATAGGCGGCCAGGAAGAGCAGGACGACGCGCATCCGACGGATCGCGCCGAAGGTTGCGCGGAGCTGCGCCAGGCCCTCACGGATCGCCTGGACCGGCGGGGCCGGGTTCGGGGTCGGGGCCTCCCGGACGAAGAGCAGGAGC
>JBLMWY010000106.1:0-9734 GCA_050257475.1 Bdellovibrio bacteriovorus | reverse complement strand
GCTCTCCGCGGCGGATCGGGCGCCCATCCAGGCGCGGCTTCGCGACTACGTGGACGGCCTACGCGAGGCCGTCACCCTGTCGAAGGAGCCGGAGCGGTTCATCGCCACTGTCACCCAGCTTCGGGCCCTGGAGGGCGAGATCTGGGGCCGGGCCGTGGAGGCCGTCAACCGAGATGGAAGACCCCAGGTGGCCAGCCTGGTCCTGCCGCCACTCAACGAGAGCTTCGACCTCTCCACGAGCCGGCTGGCGGCCAACCGGACCCATGTCCACACGGGGATCGTCGCCCTGCTGATTGGGCTCGCAATCCTGTCCGGGCTGCTTGCCGGCCACGGTCAGGCGACGACCCGACGGCCGGACCTGCTGCACATGCTGATCTTCGCCGCCCTGCTCTCGCTCACCCTCTACTTCATCATGGACTTCGGATATCCGCGGCTGGGGATGATCACCGTGGATGCCTCGGATCAGCTCTTCGCGGAGCTTCGGGCCAGCATGGACTGATGCCGAAGGGCCGAGGAGGCTCACACGGTGAGGTACTCGCGCACCAGGTCCTCGCCGAGGGCGTCGATGGGCCCGGAGGCCTTGAGGCGGCCCCGGTCCAGGATCAGGAAGCGGTCGGCGACCCGGCGGGCGAAGGGGAGCTTCTGCTCCACCAGGATCACGGTGAGCCCGAGCTCGGCGATCAGGCGCCGGATGATGTCGCCGATCTCGTGGACGATGTTGGGCTGGATGCCCTCGGTTGGCTCGTCGAGGATCAGGAGCCTGGGGTCGATCCCGAGGGCCCGGCCGATGGCGAGCTGCTGCTGCTGTCCGCCGGAGAGGTCGCCACCACGCCGACCCAGCATCTCCTTCAGGACCGGAAAGAGCTCGAAGATGAAGGCGGGGATCTGCCGGGAACCGTCCCGTCGGGCCGGCAACCCGATGCGCAGGTTCTCCTCCACCGTCAGCAGCGGGAAGATCTGCCGCCCCTGGGGGACATAGCCGATACCCAGGCGCGCCCGAGTCTCGGCGGGGAGCCTGGCCAGGTCCTGGCCCTGGTAGATCAGGGAGCCAGAGCGTAGGGGCAGGAGCCCCATGATGCACTGCATCAGGGTGGTCTTGCCCACCCCGTTGCGTCCCATGACGCAGGTGCACTGGCCCTCCGGGACCTGGATGTCGAGGTCCCAGAGGGTATGGCTCTCCCCATAGAACTGGTTGAGGCCCTGGATGCTCAGCAGGGCGGTGGCGTGCTCACTCACCGAGGTACACCTCCACCACCCGAGGGTCGTTCTGGACCTCGTCCATGGTCCCCTCCGCGAGGACCGAGCCCTGATGCAGCACCGTCACCCGCTTGGCGATGGAGCGCACGAAGTCCATGTCGTGCTCGACGACCACCACCGAGTGCTTGCCCTCCAGGGACAGGAGCAGCTCCGCGGTGCGGTCCATCTCCTGATGGGTCATGCCCGCCACCGGCTCGTCCACCAGAAGCAGCAGGGGGTCCTGCATAAGCAGCATGCCAATCTCCAGCCACTGCTTCTGGCCGTGGGAGAGGGCCCCCGCCGGGCGGCCGGCCTGGTCCTTGAGGCCGATGATGCCAAGGACCTCGTCGATGCGGTCCCGCTGCTCCCCCGTGAGCCGGGCGAACAGGGTCGGCCAGACCCGTTTGTCCCCGGCCATGGCCAATTCCAGGTTTTCGAGCACCGAGTGCAGCTCGAAGACGGTGGGCTTCTGGAACTTGCGCCCGATCCCCGCCTGGGCGATCCGGGGCTCGTCCAGCTCCAGCAGGTTGATCCTTTGGCCGAAGAAGCAGTAGCCCGCGTCCGGCCGGGTCTTGCCGGTGATCACGTCCATCATGGTGGTCTTTCCGGCCCCATTGGGCCCGATCACGCAGCGCAGCTCGCCCACGTCCACGTAGAAAGACAGGTCATTGAGGGCCCGGAACCCGTCGAAGCTCACCGTGACCCCCTCCACGTAGAGCAGGGTCTTGTGGGATATATCGAGGGTCTCGGCGAGTGTCTTGCCCGGGTTGAGGTACTGCCAACGTTCCACCTGAGCGCCCATCAGCCGGTCCTCCGCCAGGCCAGGAGCCCCGCAATGCCACGGGGCAGGAGCAGGGTAACCAGCACGAAGAGGCCACCCAGGGCGAACAGCCAGGCCTCGGGGAAGATCCCCGTGAAGGTGGTCTTGCCGTAGTTGACCAGCAGCGCCCCCACCACGGCCCCATACAGGGTGGCGCGGCCACCGACGGCCACCCAGATTACGAGCTCGATGGAGTTGAGCGGTGAGAACTCACCCGGGTTGATGATCCCCACCTGGGGGACGTAGAGGGCCCCCGCGACTCCGGCCAGCATGGCGGAGAAGGTGAAGATGGCCACCTTGACCCGGTCCACCCGGTAACCGATGAAGCGGGTTCGCGCCTCCGCGTCGCGGATGGCCACCGCCACCCGCCCCAGCCGGGAGGTCACGATGGCGCGGCAGGCGAGATAGCCGAGCAGCAGGGCCAGGGCCGAGGCCACGAAGAGGCCGGCCCGGGTGGCAGGGGCCTGGAGGTCGAACCCCACCAGGTCCTTAAAATCGGTGAGGCCGTTGTTGCCCCCGAAGCCCATCTCGTTGCGGAAGAAGGCCAGCATCAGGGCGTAGGTCAGGGCCTGGGTGATGATGGAGAGGTAGACCCCCGTCACCCGGGAGCGGAAGGCCAGATACCCGAAGACGAAGGCGAGCAGACCCGGGACCAGGATCGCCATCAGGGCGGCGAACCAAAACATGTCGAAGCCGTGCCAGAACCAGGGGAGCTCCTTCCAGTTGAGGAAGACCATGAAGTCCGGCAGGACCGGGTCCCCATAGACTCCGCGCTCACCGATCTGGCGCATCAGGTACATCCCCATCGCGTAGCCGCCCAGGGCGAAGAAGGCCCCGTGACCCAGGCTCAGGATCCCCAGATAGCCCCACACCAGATCCACCGCGAGCGCCAGCAAGGCATAGGTCAGATACTTGCCGAGCAGGGTCACTGTGTAGGTGGAGACATGCCAGGGGCTCGACTCCGGCACCGCCAGGTTGAGCACCGGCACCACCACCGCCACCACCAGCAGGACGGCCAGCATCACCTGGCCGCCGGTGTCGCCCCTGAGGACCCTTACCAGGCCCATGGGTGGGTACCGCGTCGGAGGCAGAAAGAATCTTTGTCCGCAAATGAACGCAAATTATCGCAAATCGAATAGGAATGATCTCGATTTCCACCACACAAGAGCAACTGAACCGACATCCATTTGGCCCTGCTCCATGCCCAGATATGCGAAACAATTGCTCGTATTAATTCGCGTTCATTTGCGTTCATTTGCGGACTGTTACTCTTTAACTGCACGTCACGGCCTCAGCCCTCGGCCGCCCGGCCGCGTTGGGGGAAGAGGCCACGGGGCCGCTTTTGGATGAAAAGGATGATGAAGACGAGCACCAGGATCTTGGCCAGCACGGCACCGGCCCAAGGCTCCATGAACTTGTTGGCGACCCCGAGGGTCATGCCGCCGATCAGGGTCCCCCAGAGGTTACCGACCCCGCCGAAGACCACCACCATGAAGGAGTCGATGATGTAGGCTTGCCCCATGTTGGGGCCCACGTTGGTGAGCTGGGATAAGGCCACCCCCGCCACCCCGGCAATGCCCGCCCCGAGCCCGAAGGTGAGGGCGTCCACCCGGGCTGAGCGCACCCCCATGGCGCGGGCCATGGCCCGGTTCTGGGCGACCGCCCGCACCTGAAGCCCCAGGGTGGTGCGCCTGAGGATCACCAACAGGACGGCGAACACGAGCAGCGAGAAGGCGAGGATGTAGAGCCGGTTATAGGTGAGTGAGAGGGCCGGATTGATCGCGAGGGAGCCGCTCATCCAGGCGGGGTTTTGAACGACCACGTTCTGGGCCGAGATGGTGGTGCGCACCAACTGCTGGAGGATCAGGCTGATGCCGAAGGTGGCGAGCAGGGTCTCCAGGGGCCGGCCGTAAAGGAAGCGGATGACGGTGCGCTCGATGGCCACCCCGAACAGTCCCGAGACCAGGAAGGCCGCCGGGATGGCAATGAAGAGCGAATAGTCGATCAGCCCCGGCAGGGCCTGCTGGATCAGGTAGGTGGTATAGGCACCGATCATGATCAGCTCACCATGGGCCATGTTGATGACCCCCATGACCCCGAAGGTGATGGCCAGCCCGATGGCTGCCAGCACCAGCACCGAGCCGAGGCTTAGCCCGAAGAACAGGGTCTCGGCCCGGGCGTTCCAGGCGAGGCGGGCCGCGATCTCCGCGATGGCCCGCTCGGCCGCGGACCTGACCTCGAGGTCTGACTCCGAGGCAATCAGGGCCGACAGGGCGTTGCGGGCGCGCGGGTCCAGGTTGTGACCCAGGGTTGCGATGGCGGCCAGGCGCGCCCCGGGCTCCTCGGCCTCCAGATCGGCCACCGCCAGCGCCAGGCCCAGGGCCTCCCGAACCAACCCATCACCCTCCTGCACCAGGCGCGCACGCAAGGCCTCCTTCACCTGGGGGTCGCTGGTTCCAACCACCTCGCGCGCGGCCGCGAGCCGCAGCGCCGGGTCAGCGCTCCCCAGGGTCAGGGCGGCGACGGCGGTGCGTAGAGCCGTGCGCATGGCGTTGTTGAGGGCGATCTTCCTGACCCCGCCGCTCGGCACCAGGCCCAGATCCTCGCCGCTCAGCGGGTCGCTCAGGCCGAGCTGATCCCCGGCGGGATGGGCCACCACGACCCGCTGGTCCTCGGCCCTGAGCTGGAGCTCGCCAGACTGCAGGGCCTTGAGCACGCTGAGGGCGCGGGGGTCACCGCTGGCGGCGATCTGGGCCAGGGCCTCCTGTTTGACGGGGAAGGCACGGTCCGCGAGTCGCGTGACCGCCGCCTCGAGCACCGGCGGCTCGGCGCTGGCGCCGAGGCCTGGCACGCCGAGCAGCAGCGCGGCGAGGAGGAGCCAGGCCCATCCGGGGCCGATTCGCGACTGGGCCAAGGACATGGTCAGGATCGGCCTCTGGGTGCTGGGCGCAAACAGCCACATTGCGGCCGCGCCGGGAAAGAAGGACTGCCCTCCCGGGATCGGGAGGGCAGGAGCGCCTGAGGACGACTACTGGGCCTGGCTCCCCAGGCAGGTCTTGGTCTTGGTGTTGAAGTTGCCGCAGCGGACTGGGGCGGTCCAATCCGCCTCCAGGTCCTTGGACCCTTCCAGGTAGTCGGACCAGGCGTCGCCGGGGACCTCCGAATCGGTCTGCCAGACCACGGTGAACTGGCCGTCGTCCTGGATCTCGCCGATCAGGACTGGCTTGGTGATGTGGTGATTAGGCAGCATCCGGGCGGTGCCGCCGGTGAGGTTGGGGGTCTCCAGCCCGATGATGGCCTCCGCGACCTTATCCGGATCGGTGGTCCCTGCCTTCTCCACCGCCTGGACCCACAAGTTAAAGCCGATGTAATGGGCCTCCATCGGGTCATTGGTGACCCGCTTGGGGTTCTTGATGAACTCGTGCCACTGATTGATGAAGGCCAGGTTCTCGGGGGCGTCGACGCTCATGAAGTAGTTCCAGGCGGCCAGGTGCCCCACCAGGGGCTTGGTGTCGATGCCCGAGAGCTCCTCCTCGCCCACCGAGAAGGCCACCACCGGGATGGACTCGGCGGAGACGCCCTGGTTGCCCAGCTCCTTGTAGAAGGGGACGTTGGCGTCCCCGTTGATGGTGGAGACCACCGCGGTCTTCTTGCCGGCGGACCCAAACTTCTTGATATCGGACACGATGGACTGCCAGTCGGAGTGACCGAACGGGGTGTAGTTGATCATGATGTCCTCATCCGCCACCCCCTTCTGCTTCAGATAGGCCTCGAGGATCTTGTTGGTGGTCCGGGGATAGACATAGTCGGTCCCCGCCAGCACCCAGCGCTGCACCCCCAGGTCGTTCATCAGGTAATCGACGGCGGGGATGGCCTGCTGGTTGGGCGCGGCCCCGGTGTAGAAGACGTTCTTGGAGGACTCCTCACCCTCGTACTGGACCGGATAGAAGAGGAGTCCGTTCAGCTCCTCGAAGACCGGCAGGACCGACTTGCGAGAGACCGAGGTCCAGCAGCCGAAGACGGCGGCGACCTTGTCCTTGGTCAGGAGCTCCCGGGCCTTCTCGGCAAAGAGTGGCCAGTCGGAGGCCGGATCCACCACCACCGCCTCCAGCTTCTTGCCCAGGAGCCCGCCCTTCTTGTTCTGCTCGTCCACCAGCATCAGCATGGTGTCCTTGAGCGTCGTCTCGCTGATGGCCATGGTGCCGGAGAGTGAGTGCAGGACCCCGACCTTGATGGTGTCCGCGGCCTGGGCGCCGGCGGCGATGGACAGACCCAAGGCGAGGCCGGATCCCAGGACCAAACGATCGATGAACGTGCGTTTCCGCATGAATGGCACTCCGTAGTGTGGCGATGGCGAAACCTGTAGACGCTGCCAGGAGTCCGGCAGGCTCGTGACAGGCTTAAGCAACGCTTGTGCCATACAAGCCACGATGGACAGCCCGAGGTGTGAAGCCGCGGTCGGGCCCGAAGTCTCGCACTCTTCTGGTGCGGCTCGACCGAAGCCGGGCACGAAGAGGCGCCTTTAGGGGGCGGGAGGTGTCAGAGGAGACGCAGATCGCCGCGGGCCCCATCGCTGGCGTGGACGCCCAGGTTCGGCTATCGTCGCCGGGCTTCACCACCTAACCGAGGAGTCACGATGATGAAGAAAGCCCTGATCGCCCTGGCCGCCGCTGCCCTCACCGGCAATCTGATGGCCGCCGAGATGGCCACCCCGGACGAGGCCAAGGCCCTGTCCCAGAAGGCCCAGGCCGCCGTGAATGAGATGGGACGGGACAAGGCCTTTGCCGCCTTCGCCGCCGCAGATGGCGGCTTCAAGGAAAAGGATCTCTATGTCTTCTGCATGGACATGGACGGCGTCATGCTGTCCCACGCCGTCAAGCCCGAGCTGGTGGGCAAGAACCTGCTCGACTTCAACAAGTACGGCGACGAGCTGTTCAAGAACATGGTGGCCACCGCCAAGGCCTCGGGCGAGGGTTGGGTGGACTATAAGTGGCCCTACCCGGGCACCGAGGAGATCCGGGACAAGACCAGCTACGTGATGACCAACAAGGAGGGATTCTTCTGCGGGGTCGGGGCCTACAAGTAGCCGCCTCGACTGGATTGGCCCGCCGACCCTGCGCGGCGGCGGGTCACGCCCAACAGCCGGACACGGAAACGCCTGGACTGAGGGTTCTCCGCCAATCGCCGGAACCAGGCGGTGACGCCTGGGCCGCTTCGCTCACAACTGGCCGATCTTCCTTGACCGGCACACACATGACGGCAGTCGCCGTGCCTAACCCCCTGTCTGCCCAGCCAGATAGCCCGACTGGGCCTCCGCGAGCTTGAGGATGGTCTCGCGGCCACGGGCATCCGCCTGGCGATAACGCTCCACCAGCACCCGCTCCTCCTTCGAGAGCGGGTCCGTGTCCTCCAGGCACAGGAGATAGGTGGGCGTGACGCTGATCAGGGCCGCCGCGAGCTGCTGGGCCTCCTCGAGCCCCATGCGGCGGATCCCCTGCTCGTAATTGCTGATGCGCGACTTCGACAGGGCGCCGGTGAGGTTCGAGAGCTGGGATAGGCTCAGGCCCTGAGCCTGGCGAGCGGTGCGCAGCCGCTGGCCGATCTTCTTCGTGAGGTCCAACTCCGCAGGGTGAGAAGCCGTGTTATTCATTGTGTCGGGTTTCGCTGATGAGGAGCTGAGTAAGCACGAGGCGCGCTGAATCGGCAGCACGCCCGGGACTGGAAGCGGTCGATTCACCTTCGCATTATTCCGCGAGGCGCCTGCACCCCGCCATGGTTAATTGGACCGGCGCCATCCCCGGCGACACCGGATCAGGGTCCCTGCATGGGGACCAGCAGACCTTCCTAGCCGAGGAGCGCGTCCTCCCACTGACCCTCGCCCACCCGGTGCTGCTCGGGCTCCACGACCCGGTTGGCGAAGGCCTTGTCCAAGATCTTCAAGAAGCACTTCGTCTGGGGGGACAAAAACTTGCCCCGACGTTGCACGATTCCATAGCTGCGCTTGGGAAGGTACTGGTCGATGGGGATGCGGCTCAACCGCTCGTTGCCGGTGAGGCAGACGTCGGTGACGATCGAGATGCCGAGCCCCAGCTCGACGTACTTCTTGATGACCTCCCAGCCCCCGGCCTCCAGGGTCACCCGATAGCTCAGATTGTGCTGCCGGAACACCAGGTCCACCAGGCGCCAGGTGCTGAGATGACGGGGCGGCAGGATGAGCCCGAAGGGCGCGACCTCCTCCAGGGTCACCGAATCGCGACCCGCCAGGGGGTGATCCAGGGGCGTGATCAGGGTCGGCCTGTAGGTCACGAAGGGGCGGTAGTGGATGTCGTCCGGCACCTCCAGCATGGAGCCCACCGCCAGATCCGCCTCGTCCGCCCGCAGCATGGCCAGACCGTCCCGCCCGGTCACATTGTGAAGCCTGAGCTCGATCCCCGGGTAGCTCTCAACGAAGGTCCGCACCGGCTCCGGGAGTATGTAAAGGATGGTGGACTCCCCTGCGGCAATGTTGAGCACCCCCTGATCCACCCGACCGCACTGGACGGCGAAGGCGTCATGGAGCTTGTCCATCCCCTCCACCAGGGGCTCCGCCATCTGGAACAGAAGCTGGCCCTCGGGGGTGAGACGGATCTTGGGGCCGCGTCGCTCGAACAGGATGGTATCGAACTCCCGCTCCAGGGCCTGGATCTGCAGCGAGACGGTGGGCTGGCTGAGGAAGATCTTATCGGCGGCGGCGCTTACGCTGCCGGTGCGCGCGGCGTGGCAAAAGGCCCTGAGCTGCTTCAGTCGATTCTGCTTGTAATGGATCTGGGAGCCGGAGCCCATGGGATCACGCTCATCTATCAGTAGTGGCAAATCCCATAGTAGCCCAGAAAGTCCATTGATAGAAGCAATAGCTTAAAGGAAGGGCCGAGGGCCGAGGAAAAATGGCGGAGATCAAGCGGGTTTTGGCATCCGGGCATATTCAGCCTCGGAACTTGGTCCTCGGCGCTGGGCCCTATTAGGCCTCGTCGAGCTGATTGAGGATATTGCGCGCCACCCGCCGCTGGGACTCGTCCCCCTCCTCCAGTACCTCGTAGAGGACCTTACGCGCGGCGAAGGCGTTGTCGAGCTCACGCAGACGGTTGGCCCGCTGGATCTTCTCCTCGACCCGATCGATGGCAACAGGGGCCGCCGTCGGCTTGGGATCGCGGGCCGCCTCCTGGGCGTCCATCAGGTCCAGTTCCTCCTCCATCTCGGCGTCCGTCAAGGGACGCCACCGATCCGGGTCAGCCATGCCACCGCCGTCAATCTCGGCCCCGACCACCAGGTCGGCGCCCGCCCGGGCCGGCGATCCATCCCCTGCCGGTCTTGGGGCTCCCCCAGATGTCCTCGTCGGCGACACCGGGGAGTCCCCCGCACCTTCGGGCTCCTGCTCGGGCGCGTCCGCCGCCGCGCGCTGGCGAACGACCACGCGCGAGAAAAAGACGCCCAGCTCGAACAGCATCCACATGGGCACCGCCAGCAGCGTCTGGGAGATCACGTCGGGAGGGGTGAGGAGCATCCCAACAACAAAGGTCCCAACGATGACATAGGGCCGTTTGGAGGCCAGGGCCTCGGGGGTAACCAGGCCGCTCGCGACCAACAGGATGGTGGCTACGGGGATCTCGAAGGCTACGCCGAAAGCGAAGAACAGCGTGAG
>JBLMWY010000105.1:0-2739 GCA_050257475.1 Bdellovibrio bacteriovorus | reverse complement strand
AAGCTGGTGCTTAAGGAGACCCTGCCGCGCCCGCGGGAGATCTGGCTCGGGATCGGGCTGACGGTGCTCGGCATGTGCATCTTCAACCTCGGATTGACCTACGGGCTTTCCAAGCTCGGCGGGAGCGCGGGCTCCCTGGTCCCCGCCGCCTTCATGGAGGTCCCGGCGGCAGAAGACTCGCCCCTTTACCGCTATGGGGTCGGGCTGATCCTGGCCCTGGTGTTCGCCTGGGTGCTGGGATTCGGGGCCACCATCGCCGAGCCGGCCTTGAACGCTCTGGGCGTCACCGCGGAGCAGTTGACCAATGGCTTCTTCAAGAAGCGGATGCTGATCCTGGCGGTCTCGGTGGGGGTCGCCTGCGGCATCGCGTTGGGCCTGACCAAGCTCATCTTCGACCTGCCGCTGGTCTGGCTCATCCTGCCGCCCTACCTGCTCGCCGCCCTGCTGACCGCCGTTTCCTCGGAGGAGTTTGTGAACGTGGCCTGGGACAGCGCCGGTGTCACCACGGGTCCCATCACGGTTCCGCTGGTGCTCGCCATAGGGCTCGGGTTCGGCAACGCCACCCAGGCCGTCGAGGGGTTCGGCATCCTCTGCCTCGCCTCCATCGGCCCCATCATCAGCGTCCTGCTGACGGGTCTCTGGGCACGGGCGAAGGCCAGGCTGCAGGAGCGGGCGGCCCGTGCCGAGCCTACGACCGATCAAGCGCTGGAGGTCCAATCACCGTTATGAAAGCAGACAAGATCACCTATCTGACCGACGTGGCCCTGATCACCTGCATCGTCTCGGTCGGGCGCGGGGATGCGGTCATCCAGGCCGCCCAGGCGATGGGCGCCGCCGGGGCGCTCGTGTACCACGCCCGGGGCATAGGTCCACGGGAACGGCTCGGGCTCCTCGGCATCGCGATCGAGGCCGAGAAGGATGTCGTCAACATCCTGGTCGCCGCGGACTACCAGGACGTCGTCCTCGAGGCCGTGTACCGGGCCGGCGAGCTCAATAGCCCCGGCGCCGGGCTCGCCTATGTCACACCGATTGAGAAGATGGCGATCTACATCCCCCGCGAGATCCGCGAGCGGATACCGGGCCAAGGGGCCCCGGCATGAGCGCCGAGGCAGCGGACGTCCCAACCACGGGTCCAATGGGGAGCAGGCCCGCCAAGCTCATCTCCTGCGTGCTCCCCGACGACGGCACCGAGCGGCGCCTGCTGCGCTGGCTGCGAGAGCAGGGCATCACGCGGGCCAACAGCGTCTATTGCCGCGGTCATTCGGTGCTCCGGGAGGCCGCGGCTCGGCGCGGTAAGCTGCCCGAGCCGTATCTGTTGCGCCTGGTCCAGGTCGTCGTGGACGCCGACCAGGCAGACGCGCTCTTCGACCGAATCTATGAACAGGCGGATATTCACCGGCCGGGTGGCGGCAGTCTGATTATGACGCCGCTGACCTTTGCTACGCCCTTTGTGCTGCCGGAGGGAGTCGCCGATGAAAGCGGTCGCCGTGAATGAATCCATATGAGGGGCATCCCCATGCTTGAGCGTCTCGGAGGCTACCAGAAGGACTGGCTGCGACTGGACCTGGTGGCGGGATTGACCACTGCGGCGGTGGTCGTCCCCAAGGCCATGGCCTATGCCACGGTCGCCGGGCTGCCGGTCGAGGTTGGGCTCTATACCGCCTTCGTGCCCATGGTGATCTACGCGATCCTGGGGACCTCGCGACCGCTCAGCGTCAGCACCACCACCACCTTGGCCATCCTCACCGGGACCCAGCTCGCGCTGGTGGTGCCGGGCGGAGATGCGGCGGCGCTGCTGACCGCCTCCGCGACCCTCGCCGTCCTGGTCGGGATCATGCTGATCCTGGCCTCGGTGCTGCGCCTGGGGGTGGTCGCGAGCTTCATCTCGGAGCCGGTTCTGACCGGATTCAAGGCGGGCATCGGGCTGGTCATCATCCTCGACCAGGTGCCGAAGCTCCTCGGGATCCATTTCGACAAGGGCGGCTTCCTGCAGAACCTGCTCGCCCTCATCCATCACCTGCCCGAGACCTCGCTCGCGACCCTGGCGGTCGGCGTCGCGATGCTGGTCATCCTGGTGGGGATCGAGCGGTTCGCCCCGCGGGCCCCGGCGCCGCTGGTCGCCGTCGCGCTGGGCATTGCCGCGGCGGGCCTGCTCGGGCTCCAGAGCCTGGGCGTGGAGACGGTGGGACACATCCCCCAGGGTCTGCCTGCATTCACTCTGCCCAGCCTCGGGCTGGTCGAGCAGCTCTGGCCCGGGGCGCTCGGCATCGCGCTCATGAGCTTTACCGAGTCCATTGCGGCGGCGCGAGCCTTCGCGGGCCGTGGTGAGCCGCGTCCCCAGCCGAACCGCGAGCTGCTGGCCACCGGGGTGGGCAATGTCGTTGGCGGCCTGTTCGGCGCCATGCCCGCGGGGGGCGGCACCTCTCAAACCGCGGTGAACCGCTCGGCCGGCGCCCGCACCCAGGTGGCCGGCCTGGTGACGGCCGCGGCGGCGGTCGCGACCCTGGTCCTGCTGGCGCCGCTGATGGGGCTGATGCCCCAGGCGACCCTGGCCGCGGTGGTGATCGTGTACTCGATTGGTCTCATCCAGCCGGCGGAGTTCCGCGACATCCTGCGCATCCGCCGCATGGAGTTCCTGTGGGCCCTGGCGGCCTTCGCCGGGGTCGTTCTGCTCGGGACCCTCAAGGGGATCGTGGTCGCGGTGATCCTGTCCCTGGTGGGGCTCGCCTATCAGGCCGC
>JBLMWY010000104.1:0-6414 GCA_050257475.1 Bdellovibrio bacteriovorus | reverse complement strand
CAGCGCCGGCGGCGTCGAGAACTGCTGAAACTCGTCCATCTCCTCGTCGCGGCGGGTCTGCGTCGGCAGCCGCTGCACGAGCCCCGTGAGATCGCGTGCCTTTTGGGCCGCTGCCTCGGGGCTCAAGCCTGTCCAGGCATCGGACTCGCGCTCGCGCAGGTGGAGATTGACCGCGACCTCCAGGGCATCGTAGGCGTCCTTGGAGAGCCACTTGCCCTCGGCCTGGGTGCCGCCGAAGACATCCGTCGCCTCGGCGGAGAGTTGGCGCGGGGTCAGCGGCTCACCGTCCGCAAGCAGCTCGTGCAGGCGCTCGTGCAGACGTTGGGCGAGCGCGTAGCGCGGCGACGGGGATGGCTCCTTCCGCGTGGATGGCGGCGGGATCGGGCTCGCGAGCCAGTCCTCGAAGTCGAAGGACATTTGATGCGGATTGTCGGTCTGTTTCTTGGCCATGGAGCGCGGGGGCGACGGCTGCACCGGGGGGATAGAGGGGGGATAGACGAGGCGGAGCGGGGGTCAGCGCTCGCGACCCGAGGCGCTTCGCTGGCCGAGCGTGCGCTTCGCCTCCGCGAGCGCCTGCTGAGCGACCTCCCGTGTCGATGGCCGCTCGACCTGGGGGAGCCTCTCGATGGTCGATGGCGCGCGGTCCTTTTCCAGGCCGAGGACGTAACCGCTGATCTTGTCGGCGTCCCTGGAGGCTCGGAGGATCTCCTTGGGGTCCTCCTTGAGGACCTGGACCCAGCTCTTGACGTAGGCGGCGTGCTGGCCTGGGTCGTGGCCGATGCCGAGCCGGTCGCCGATCATCAGGGAGGCGATCTCGGCGCGGAGCTCTTCCTTGGCGTAGCCGACGCTGCCGAAGGGGTGGGCCAGGTCCCGGTCCAGGCGGGTTGGATGCCCCGATGCGTGCCCAAGCTCATGAAGCGCGGTGCTGTAGTAGGTATCAGCACTCTTGAAGCTGTCGCGCGTCGGCAGGTGAATCCGGTCCGTGGCGGGCCGGTAAAAGGCGCGGTCCTGCTGGTCGTGGCGGATCTCGACACCGGACGCCTGCAAGACGGACTCGGCCCGCTCGTGCCGGTCCCAATCGGGGGTCTTGATCTGTAGCGGGGGTAGGCCGTCGATCTGCTCGGCATTGAAGACCACCGCGGAGAAGACCTTGGGCTTGTCCAACTGGACGTTGCGGTAGACCTTGTTGCCCTCGCCGTCCAGGACCGGCTTGCCGCGCTCGTCCTTCACCGGGATCTGGTCGGTGAGCTTCCAGTATTGGACCAGGGTCCCCTTCTCGCCCCGGCGGACCTGAGCGTCCACGCTGTTGGCCTGCTTGTAGGTCATCCAGCGCGGGTCGCCCCTGCCCTGCATCTCCAGCCATAGGACGTTCGAGCCCTTGTACCTGGTCCCCGAGACCGGGTTATGGGGCAGGTGGATGCTCCCCGGCTCCCAGGGCTTCTGCCAGGGGGCGGTCCCGGCCTCGAGCTGCTCGATGAGCTTGTTGGCGACCTGCTCGTAGTAGGGGACCTTCTCCTCGCGCCCCGCCATCAGTGGACCCCCTGCTCGTCGGGCTCGGCGGAGGCGAGGGCCTCCGCCTCGTCGAGGGCGTCCTCCTCGAAGGCGCCCAGGTCCTCGGCGATGCGGTGGTCTACCTCGATGACGACGCCGGGTTGGTTGAGCTTGAGGATCTGGCTGTCGTTCGGATCGGCCATGGTCGGTTCTCCTGGGTTGGTCTGGGTTGTCGGAATGGGATCAGCGCTCGCGGCCTCGGTCGCGGGGGCGCTTGGGTAGCGTGGGGGCCCGGACCGGCGCCGGGGTCGCCTCGGGCCTCGGGGCCTGACCCGGAGCTGGATCGGTCTCGGGCTCGGTCTCTGGCCGGTAGTCGAAGTGGTCCGCCACATAGTCGCGGATGGCGCCTGCCGCCTCGCGGTCGCCGGCCTCGGCGTAGTGGTCGGCGATGCGGGTCCATGCCTCGGCGCGGCGGCGGATCGCGCGCTCCTCGATCTCGGCGTCGAAGCTGGGCGACGGATCGGGACGCTCCCGGGCACCGCGTCTGCGCAGCTCCTCCAGGTCCCGGCGGTAGCCGTTCTTGCCCTGGCCGCGGGTATAGGCGGGTGTGGCCTCGGCGGGGATGCCGTGGCGCTCCAGACTGGCGGCGAAGGCCTCCCGCCAGGCCAGCAGGTCCTTCTTGCGCGGGTTCAGCCAGCGACCGTCCTGGCCCTGGAGCCCGATGACGACATGGGCGTGGTAGTGGTCGCGGTCGTCGTGGAAGGTGAAGACCCGGTCGTGGGCCTGGAACTGTTCGGCGAGAAACTCGCGCACCGCCAGCTCGAAGGCCCCGGTGTCGGTGCCGGCGGGCATGGAGAGCATCAGGTTCATGCTCACCCTGGAGCGCGGGCGGCCCTTCTTGTTCCTATTGGTCGGGACGTCTCGCGAGATCGGCCCGGTGGCCAGCTCGCGCCCGTAGTGCTGGAGGGCATCGCGAGCGGTGAGTCCCATCTGGTCGCCGATGGCGCTGAACCCCTCCCCCGCCGGGTCGAAGACCTCGTTCTGTCCGTTGCGCGAGATGTAGTCCAGATGCGCGGCCAGGCCCTCCTTGGAGCGGGCGAAGCTGGTGATCTTCACCATGACCTGGGGCTTGCGCCGGACCGCGCTCAGGATGGATTGGCGCATGGCCGGGGGCGCCAAGCGCTCCTGGTCGGCACCGCCCGGACCCCGGGCGCGGCCGGTGCGTGCCAGGACGAACCAATAGTCGTCGAACAGGCGCTCGGCTGTGGCGCTCACGCGCTGCCTCCACCGCCCCGCTTTCGCATGCGAAAAACCCTCACTCGGGCAACCGCTCCTTGATCTCGGCGAGCAGGGTCCGGGTCTCGCGGAGCAGGCCCTGAAGACTGGCGAGCATCTGGGGGTTCAAAACCACGGGCCGGCCCTCGTTGGCGGCGTGGGCGAGCTGGTTCAGGTTGATCCCGAGTCCCCGGAGCTGGGCGCTCTGCTCGGCCAGGCGATCCACGTGCTCGGGACCGAGGCCCTGCTCGGCCTCGAGCCGCTGGGAGGCGGCGCGGCGCAGCCAGGTGGAGAGCGACTCGCTGCCCCGGCGCGCGTCGATCAGGCGCTTGAGGCGCGGCTCGATGCGCAGGCGGTAGACCGGCGAGTTGGGCAATTGGGGCTCCTCTGGTTGGTGGTGGCGAGGGGGTCGGGACGGCGGGGGGAGGCGCGCGGCAAAGGTGTAGGACACTTTGCCTATCCTGCCTTGCCTCCCCCCTCGGCCCCCTCCCCTGCCGGTTGGCATTAGTGCCGCTATATGAGGCGCCAGTTGTGCGCTTCTGTTCGCTATTGCTGCTTATCTTACGCATGTTGCTGCACTTGTCACGCGTCTTTCACAAGGGTATCGTCATTTCTCGTGCGCTTCTTCCGCGCATCTTTCCCACGGTGCTGCATGGCTGATAACAAGACGAGGCCCCCCGAGGACGGCGGCTCAGTCGCCGCCGCCGAGGCGGCCCTGGACCGGCTCGCCGCGCGGCTGGCCGAGCAGCCCATCGGGGCGCAGATCCGCCGTCTGCTGCCGAAGATCGAGAAGGCCATCGAGAGCGGCGCGACCCACGAGGAGATCGTCGCAACCCTGGGCGAGAGCGGCATCCCGATGTCGCTCGCGACCTTCAGGAGTGCGCTCTACCGGGCGCGCAAGCGCTCGGCCCGGGGCCAGGGGGGCGGCAGTAGGAAAGGAAGCCCCGGCACGAAGGGCGGGGGCGTGTCTGCATCGGGGAGCGATCCGGCGCCGGACGGGGCGCGGACGGGGGCCGGTGAGCCGGACCCCGGGTCGAGCCCTACGGGTAAGCAGGCGGCGCGCGATCCGCTTGCGGTGCCGCCGCGGCCGAGGTCCTTCGAGTGGGACCCGACGGCGCGGCCGGTGGTGACCTTTGTCTCGAAGGACGACGGGGAGCCCGAGTCCTCTTCTTAAGGAGCCCTATCCCATGGCGACGTTGTATCTGACCCTGCAAGGCAAGGGCGGGGTCGGCAAGAGCTATTTGACCGCGGCCTTCGCCCAGTGGCTGCTGGACCGGGGGCGCAGGGTGGCCTGTATCGACACCGATACCCTCAACCCGACCCTGCTTCAGTACAAGCCGCTCAAGGCGACCCACTTGCGGCTCTCCCACAACCACGTGATCGACCCCCGTGCCCTGGATGCCCTGGTCGGCATCGTGGCCGAGACCCCGGACGACGGTCAGGTGGTGGTGGACGTGGGCAGCAACGGTTTCGAGACCCTGATGGCCTATGAGGTCGAGAACGGGGTCTTCGCCCTGCTCCAGGAGCTGGGCCACCGCGTGGTGGTGCAGACGGTGATCGCCGGCGGGCCGGATGCGGAAGAGACGGTGAA
Source organism: Bdellovibrio bacteriovorus (assembly GCA_050257475.1). Lineage (GTDB taxonomy): Bacteria > Pseudomonadota > Gammaproteobacteria > Chromatiales > Chromatiaceae > Thiodictyon. Next base: position 2,057 of record JBLMWY010000104.1, on the reverse strand, counting down.
GGGGACCATGGCCCTGCTCGCCTCCACCGAGGTGCCGCTGATCCTCTGGCTTAACGAACATCTGGGTCCCCTGGAGCTCCAGGGCAGACCCATCGCGGAGGCATCCTTCCTGCACGAGGCCCGGGACCGGGTCCTCGGGACTGTCCTACTCCCCGCTCGCACCAAGGCGACCTTCGGCAAGGACACCGAGGAGATGCTCCGCCAGCGGCTCACCTTCGCGGAGGCCATCGCGACCTTCGACCTAATGCCGCGCACCCGCATCAAGCGGATTCGCGACGATCTCTGGGCGCAGCTCGATGCCCTGCCCCTCGATGGCATCGAGGGCGAGGTCCGGGCCGGCGCCTCGGCGTGAGCGCTTCGGGCGATCCAGGCGGGGATGACCTGGTCGGGGACCTGATCGCGGAGGTCGCCCGCACCCACGGGATCGCGATCTCGCGCGACGACCCGGTCATCGCCGTAGTGCTGCTGAACCAGGTGGTGCTGCGGCGCTACCTGGAGGAGACGGTCGGCCCAGTCGCGGCGGCGATCCGCGACGCGACCCGGGCGGCCCTCACCGAGATCGAGCAGCTCGCCCAGGCCCAGGCGCGTTGGCTGGAGCAGGTCTCGCTTAAGGACAGGGCGACCTTCCTGGAGGAGCACAAGGCCCTGCACGCGGCCTGGAAGGCGGACATACAGGCATTGATCGCAGGGCAGCGCGGGGCGCTGCGGGAAGTGGTCTTGCAGACAGTGGCCAGGTTGAGAGTGCCTACTGCTGCGGGACCCGCTCCTGCTGCCCCACCCCCTCTCGCCCTGGCGCACCCATCGCGCCGCAGCACAATCCCCAATTTCCGCCCCTGGCGCTGGCTCGCCGCCGGAGCACTCCTCGGGCTGGGTGCAACCGTGACAACTACCCTCGCAACCTGGAGCTGGATGTGGATTGCTGGCCAATAGGAAGGCGACCACGATACTCCGAAGCGGCCGCTCGCCGTTCGGGGCGGTGGCGGCCGGAACACGCGCTTTGCGGACGCTGGCGGTCAGGCTCCGGATAGGCCGGTTACGACCCGGAGCCGACACCCGTCCTCCGGATCTCAACGGCCGCAGTACAACGGACAGCGGTCGTTCGCCGCGGCCGCTCAGATCACACTGCTTTGTTGTGTACACAAACAGCTCGCCACGTGATCGGGCCGCGCTGCCCTGGAGCGGCTGACGCACGTCAACGCCGAGCAGGTCCTGTACCGGTGATCCAAACCCCAGCCCGACGGCCGTCCCGATCCCGCCGCCGCGTCGCTCGTGCCGGGCCCGCGACCCACCGCAGTAGTTCCCTCCGGCGGCTCTTGCGGGCCGCTCCAGACCACCACCAACCCGTCTCCCTCAGCAAAAAACTGCCCTTTCCCGGCACCTTCGGTACGGCCGTGATCGGGGACAGCTCCGGTCTCCGGTGGTTGACTTTCCTATCGGCTTCATCCCCTGGCATTGACCGGAAGCACTGTTGCCAGAGCGAAGGCCGATGCGGCAATCGAAGACGCCTTTCGGAGGTGCCTGGCACCGGTCCCCGCGAGATGGGCCTGCTACTCGCTCTCCAGCCTGCGCATGCCTTCGACGAGGGGGTGCCAGCCGAACACCAGCGTGGCCATGAAGCCGTCCATCTGCAGATCGCCGGGGGCGTTGTCGTTGATCGTCGACTTGTAGCCGACGGTCAGATTCAGGTTGTCGGTAATGGTGTAGCCGAGCGTGAGACCGACACCGAGGTTGTCGAGCTTCTCGCCCTGGACGCCGTTGATGGTCGCCTGGCCGCCGCTGTACCAGGCGGCGTCAAGCGAACCCCAAAGGTGCTCGGTGAAGTCCCGCGTCAAGTGCGCGTCCAACTGGAACATGGGATCCGTCTCCAGGGTCTGCCCGACATAGTCGGTGTTGTCGCCGAAGATCCACACGGCGGGCAGGAACTCCAGGGTCGTGCGCCGGCCCGGCACCCAGGCGCCAAGCTGCCAGACGATCGGCAGACCGAAGCGCCCATACCAGCGGTTCTGGCCGATGTTCAGGGGTTGGTCGCTGTTGTATTCGCCGATCGGCAGCGCCAG
>JBLMWY010000103.1:0-7733 GCA_050257475.1 Bdellovibrio bacteriovorus | reverse complement strand
GCGGGACGTCGCTGCCCTGGCGCTGGCCAGCCGCGAGCTCAGCCGGCTGGTGGAGGAGCAGACGCGGGTGTCGCGAGAGCTGCGCGACCGGGAGGCGGAGGAACAGCGGTCCTTGGAGCGGGAGATCGGCCGCCTCTCCGAGCTCCTGCGCACCGCCCACGCCATGGGGCGTGCCGACGTCCTGCGGCTCCTGCTCAACCAGGAGGACCCAGTCCGGGCAAGTCGGGTGCTCTCCTATTTCGCCTACTTCAATCGGGACCGCGTCAGCCGTATCCGGGCGGTGGAGTCTCAGGCCCAGCGGCTCGCACGGCTTGCCAAGGACGCTGAGCGGGAGACCGCTCGCCTCGCTACGCTCGCCGCCCAACAGGAGGCCACACGGGCCCGCTTGGAAGCGGCCAAGACGGAGCGTGCCCAGGTGCTCGCCGGGCTCGAGGCCACCATCGCCAGCCGTGAAGGGGACCTCACCGTGCTGCAGAGCGATGCCGAGAACCTGCGCCTTCTGGTCGAGCACCTCCGGCAGCGGGCGCAGATCCAGGCCGAGCTTGGGGTGCAACGGGAGCCCTTCGCGGAGCGCCGCGGCCATTTGACTTGGCCCCTGCTGGAGGGGCGGGTAAGGGTCGGATTCGGCTCCACCAAGGAGGGCTCTGAGGTCACGTTGGATGGAGTCCTGTTGGCCGCGCGCGAGGGGGAGGAGGTGCGAGCGGTCTACGACGGTCGTGTTGTCTATGCCGATTGGCTGAGGGGTTTCGGCATGCTGCTGGTGATCGATCACGGAGATGGCTATCTGACGCTCTACGGCCACAATCAGGCCCTGCTGAAGGAGGTCGGGGAATGGGTGGCGGCGGGCGAGGTGATCGCGCTGAGCGGCAACAGCGGTGGACGCGACGACCCGGTCCTCTATTTCGCCATTCGCCGTCATGGCGAGCCACTGGACCCCGCGGCCTGGTGTGGCTGAGCCGCTTGCGAACCACCCTGCATCCGCGCTGTCCCAAGCTCGGGCCGAGCGTCCAGCCGGGCGCGCCACCACGGCGCCCGCCCGAGCGAAAATTCAAGACTTTGCCGACCTGGACTGCCGAGGAGCGTTGAAACGTGCGATCCTTGGCTGAACCTCTCGGAGCCGCCGGGGATTCCCGATCCGGCAAGCCGCGTGCGAACCCCCGACGACTCGCCCCTCCGAACCGACCAGAGACCCGTTTTCGCCGATCATGCATATTCGAACTTCCCTCCCTCTCGTCCTTTCCATCTCCCTCATCATCGTCGGGGCTGGTGGTATCGGCCCGACCGCTCGGGCGGACACGCCCGAAGAGCTCCCCTTGGAGGATCTGCGGACCTTCGCCGAGGTCTACGGGCGTATCAAGAATGACTACGTGGAGGGGGTCGAGGACAAGACCCTCTTGGAGAGCGCCATTCGCGGCATGCTGAGCGGGCTGGACCCGCACTCCGACTACCTGGGCAAGGAGGAATACCGAGACCTTCAGGTGGGCACAAGCGGGGAGTTTGGTGGCTTGGGGATCGAGGTCGGCATGGAGAATGGATTCGTCAAGGTGATCGCCCCCATCGATGACACGCCAGCCCAGCGCGCGGGGCTCCAGGCGGGCGATCTCATCATCCGCATCGACGACAAGCCGGTGAAGGGCATGAGCCTCAGCGAGGCCGTGAACCTGATGCGTGGCAAGGCAGGGACCGAGATCCGGCTCACCCTGCTCCGCGGCGGGAACGGACAGCCCTTCTCGGTCACCCTGGAGCGCGACGTGATCCACGTCGCCAGCGTCAAGAGCCGCACCCTGGATCCGGGCTTCGGCTATGTGCGGATCTCGAACTTCCAGGCCCGGACTACCGAGGACCTGATCGCCGCCATCACCAAGCTGAAGAAGGAGAACGGCGACGAGCTCAAGGGTCTGGTGCTCGACCTGCGCAACAACCCCGGAGGCGTCCTCAATGCGGCGGTGGGGGTCAGCGACGCCTTCATCACCGACGGACTCATCGTCTATACGCAGGGTCGACTGGCCGACTCCAAGCTGCAGTTCAGCGCCGGCCCCGACGATGTGCTCGCCGGCGCCCCCATGGTGGTGCTGGTGAATCGGGGCAGCGCCTCCGCCTCGGAGATCGTCGCGGGTGCCCTGCAGGATCACAAGCGGGCGCTGGTCATGGGCGCCAAGACCTTCGGCAAGGGTTCGGTCCAGACCATAGTGCCGATCGACGACTCGACCGCCCTCAAGCTGACGACGGCCCGCTACTACACCCCCTCGGGCCGCTCGATCCAGGCCCAGGGCATAGTTCCGGACATCACGCTCGAGCGCGGGGAGTTCAAGCCGCTCCAGGAGCCCGAGGCGGATGCCCTCACGGAGGCCGACCTCAACAATCACCTGGACTCGCCCACGGAATCCGGCAAGGTCAAGGAGGAGGAGTCCGGTAAGGCGCTGGCGGCGGAGGACCTGCAGTTGGCCGAGGCCCTGAACGTGCTCAAGGGGCTCTCCATCCTCGGCCGCGCCAAGGTCAATTGAGGACGGTGCTGGCAGAGAGCCGTCCGGCTCCCATCTGGATTGAGGACAGCAAGGCTATGCCGAGGGTGCTGATTCCCCTGGCCGAGGGCTTCGAGGAGCTTGAGGCCGTGACCGTCATCGACCTGCTGCGGCGCGCCGACGTCGAGGTGGTTACAGCCGGCCTCAAGGCCGGGCCCGTCAGGGGCAGCCGCGGCACCGTGCTGGTCCCCGACAGCACCCTTGAGGCGGAGCAAGGCGCACCTTTCGACATGCTGGTGCTGCCCGGCGGCATGCCTGGGGCCAAGCACCTCGATGCGGATCCGCGTGTCCATGACCTGCTGCGCCGCCATCTGGCCGAGGACCGCTTCGCCGCGGCGATTTGCGCGGCCCCGGGGATCCTGGCCAGGGCCGGGTTGCTCGACGGCCGCTGCGCCACCGGCTACCCGGGGACCCTCGATCCGGCGCAGCTACCGAGGGTGCGGGTCCTTAGCGACCCCGTGGTGGTTGACGGCAAGGTGGTCACCTCGCGGGGGCCAGGCACCGCCATGGACTTCGCCCTCAACCTGATCGAGCTGCTGGTCGGGGCCGAGCGGCGCAACCAGGTCGAGGCCGCGCTGGTGCGTTCCGCCTGAGCCCGGGGGCCCGACCCTCTGCCCTGTCCCGAGCACCCTAACTCCGCGCCTGCCAGGCGACGCGCATCCAAGCATGTCCTCTAGCCTGCCGAGCCTGGTCCTTGTAGCTGGCGCCTTCGCCCTCAGCGCCGCCGTCACCGCTTGGCTCGCCCGCCGGCCCCATGCCGGGCTTCTGGACCACCCCAACGAGCGCTCCCTGCATCAGAGCCCGGTCCCGCGCAGCGGCGGCGTGGGCGTTTTGGTGGGGCTCACCCTACCCTTGGTCGTGGCCACGGCCGCCCAGGGTCTCGAGGCGGCCCAGGTGTGGCTGGGGCTGGCCGCCGCCCTGGTCGCCGCGGTTTCTCTCTGGGACGATTTCGGGCATGTATCCAGGCGCCTGCGCCTCATCGTCCATGGTGCGGCGGCCCTGCTGTTGGTCACCGGCGGAATGGTCTGGGACCGGCTCGATCTACCTGGATTAGACTGGGGGCTCCCGTCCGCCCTCGGCTTGGGCCTCACGATTCTGTACGCGGTCTGGATGATCAATCTCTACAACTTCATGGACGGCATGGATGGCTTCGCGGGGGGCATGGGCCTGTTCGGCTTCGGCGCCCTGGCGGTGCTCGGCTGGCAGGGGGGCGAGCCCGTGTTCGGCCTGGTCGCGGCCTGTACGGCCGCCGCCTGCGCGGGCTTTCTGACCAGCAACTTTCCCCCCGCCAGGATCTTCCTCGGCGATCTCGGGTCCTCCACCTTGGGCCTGCTGGCCGCAGGCCTGTCCCTCTGGGGCCAGCGCCGCGGGCTGTTTCCCCTGTGGGCCGCCTGGCTCGCCTTCTCGCCCTTCATCGTGGACGCCACCTGGACGCTGCTGCGCCGGCTCGCCCGGGGGGAGCGGATCTGGGAGCCCCATCGCAGCCACAACTACCAGCGCCTGGTGCTCGCCGGCTGGGGCCATCGCAAGACGGTGCTGCGGGGCTATCTGGTGATGGCGGCGGCGGCGGCCTGCGCCGTCGCGGCCCCGTCCCTTCCGGTGCGGGACCAGTGGGCCTTGCTTCTGGGCTGGGCGGCCATCTATGCCTTGATCGGCGTGCGGGTCCGGCTGGTGGAGCGGCAGGCGATGGCGGGACCTCCATGAGTCCCTGGTTCGACCGGCTGCGCTCGCGCACCGCGGCCTTTGTCCATGACCTGGTCATGGTGCCGCTTGCCTGGCTGCTCGCCTACTGGTTGCGCTTCAACCTCGGGGCCATACCACCCGAGTTCTGGGAGGCGTCATTGGATGCCCTTCCCTGGGTGGTCCTGATCCAGGGATCCGTCTTCTGGTTCTTCGGACTCTATCGCGGGGTCTGGCGCTTCGCGTCCCTGCCGGATCTGGTGCGTATCACCGGCGCGGCCCTGGCGGGAACCGCCCTGGTGGTCCTGGCCTTGTTCATCGTCAACCGATCACTCCTGATCCCGCGGTCGGTGCCGGTCCTGTTCTTTGGTCTGCAGGTCATCCTGCTCGCCGGTCCCCGCCTGTTATACCGCTGGCATAAGGATCATCGCCTCAATCTCCGGGCCGGCCAGCGGGTCCTGATCGTGGGCGCCGAGCGCGCCGGCGAGATGCTGGCCCGCGATATGCTGCGCGACCCTCAGCGCGCCTACTATCCGGCGGGGTTCGTCGACGACAAGCCCCGTCGCCAAGGGGGCGAGGTCCACGGGGTGCCGATCTGGGGATCCACCTCCGACATCCCCAGGCTGGTGCGGGAGCACGCCATTGACCTGGTGCTTCTGGCGGTGCCGAGCGCGGGGGCCCGGGAGATGCAGCGCCTGGTCGGGTTATGCGAGCGTGCCGGGCGTCCATTCCGCACCGTTCCGGAGCTCGGCAGCCTGATGGCGGGTCAGGTGACCGTGAGCCAGCTACGACCGGTCTCCATCGAGGATCTGTTGGGGCGCGATCCCATCACCCTGGATTGGGACCGGATTCGTCGCGGTCTCGCCGGACGGGACGTCCTGGTGACCGGCGCGGGAGGCTCCATCGGATCCGAGCTGGTGCGCCAGATCGCCGGTGCCGGTCCCCGAAGGCTGATCCTTGCCGACAACGGCGAGTTCAACCTCTACCAGGTCGAGCTGGATCTGCTGGAGCGCCATCCGGGGTTGCGGTTCTCCCGGCACCTCCTCGATGTCACCGATGCCCCCGCCGTCTCCGCCCTCTTCCGTGACGAGCGTCCTGGTATCGTCTTCCACGCCGCGGCATATAAGCATGTCCCCATGCTGGAGGATCAGGTGCGGGCCGCCGTGCGGAACAATATCCTGGGCACCCAGATCGTCGCCGAGGCCGCCACCGCCTGGTCCTGCGAGCGCTTCGTGCTGATCTCCACCGACAAGGCCGTCCACCCGGCGAACGTCATGGGGGCCACCAAGCGGGTCGCGGAGGCCATCTGCCAGTCCCTAGACCGGTTCTCCGCCACCCGCTACATCGTGGTGCGCTTCGGCAACGTGCTGGGCTCCGCTGGGAGCGTGGTGCCCCTCTTCCGGCGCCAGATCGAGCGCGGCGGGCCGGTGACTGTGACCCATCCGAACATTGAGCGCTTCTTCATGACCATCCCCGAGGCCTGCCAGCTCATCATGCAGGCGGCGGTCATCGGGGAGGGGGGGGAGATCTTCGTGCTCGACATGGGCGAGCCGGTCAAGATCAGCTATCTGGCGGAGCAAATGATCCGTCTCTCTGGACAAGAGCCGGGGCAGGACGTGGCGATCGAGTACATCGGCCTGCGCCCCGGGGAAAAGCTCTACGAGGAGCTGTTCTATGACTCCGAGGACCTGGTTGCCACCGATCATCCGAAGATCCGGGTTGCCCGGGCATCCGACCCCTTGGTTGAGCGAGCGACAGCGGAGCGCCTCGGCGCCCTGTCCCAGGCCTGCGACCGCCAAGACGCCGACGCCATCCTCGCGGCGCTCGCGGAGCTGATCCCGGGTTGGAATCGGGAGCCCCGGGGCCCGACACCTGCGGGCGGCTCCAAGCACCTGCCCAAAACCGAGTCACCGACGTCCGAAGGCGCCACAGCCGGGGCCTGAGCCATGTCCTACAGCGAAGACAACACTGCCATCCTGGACGATGTCCCCTCCCTGCGAGGCACCCGCGACGACACCTTGCCCCAAGGGCTCGACCACGGGGAGTACGCGGCGCCCCCGTCCGGCGCAGGGACCGACGCCACCCCGGAGGTCGCCCCTGGGACCTCCGGCACGGGCGTCATCGGGGCCCTGGGACCTACACCCGAGGCCCGGATCCTGGCTGCACTCCTGGAGCGGGGCAAGCTCACGCCGGGAGACCTGGGTCGGGCCCGTCGCCTCGCCGATGATTCGGGGGACCCCCTGGTGCGCATGCTGGTCCGACTCGGTCTCGTGTCCGAGCGGGACATGGCCCAGGCCATGGCCGAGGTCCTGGACCTCCCGCTCGCGGACCCGGCCATCTTCCCCAGCGAGCCGGTCGCCGAAGGCGCGTTCTCCTTGCGCTTCCTCAAGGACGCCCGGGTGCTGCCGCTGGCGGAGGAGGAGGGGTATGTGCGGGTGGCGGTGGCCGATGCGGCGGACCCCTTCGTGCTGCAGGCCCTCGCGGATGCGGCGGGCAAACCGGTGCAGGCCCAGGTCGCCCTTCCTTCCGAGATCGAGTCCGCCCTGACCCGCCTCTACGAGAAGCCAACCGAGGAGCAGCCGGACGCGGAGCCGGAGCTTGGAGACTTCGACGAGGAGGACATCGAGCATCTGAAGGACCTGGCCAGCGAGGCCCCCGTGATCCGGATGGTCAACCATCTGATCCAGAAGGCGGTGGAGTCCCGCGCCTCGGACATCCACATCGAGCCCTTCGCCGATGAGCTCAAGGTTCGCTACCGGGTGGACGGCATCCTGAAGGAGGTGGACGCCCCGCCGGTGCGCTCCACCGCCGCCGTGATCTCCCGCGTCAAAATCATGGCCAAGCTCAACATCGCCGAGCGGCGCCTGCCCCAGGACGGGCGCATCCCCATCCGGGTCCAGGGCAAGGAGCTCGATCTGCGCGTCTCCACGGTCCCCACCATGTTCGGGGAGAGCGTGGTCATGCGGCTTCTGGACAAGGAGAGCGTGCGCTTCGACTTCGACGCCCTGGGTTTCGACGGCGCCCCGCGGGAGCGCATGCTCACCATCCTGGAGCAGCCCTACGGGATCTTCCTCGTGACCGGGCCCACGGGCTCGGGTAAGAGCACCACCCTTTACACCGCCCTCTCACGGCTCAACACCCAGGAGCGCAAGATCATCACGGTTGAGGACCCGGTGGAGTACCAGCTCCCCGGGATCAACCAGATCCAGGTCAAGTCCTCCATCGGCATGACCTTCGCCGGCGCCCTGCGCGCCATCGTCCGCCAAGACCCCGACATCATCATGGTGGGTGAGATGCGCGACCTGGAGACCGCGCGCATCGCGGTCCAATCCGCGCTCACCGGCCACGTGGTGCTGTCGACCCTGCACACCAACGATGCGTCGAGCGGCGTCACCCGGCTCCTCGACATGGGCGTGGAAGATTACCTGCTCACCTCGACGGTCAACGGGATACTCGCCCAGCGTCTGGTGCGCCGCCTCTGTCCTCACTGCCGGGAGCCCTATAGCCCCCTGCCGGAGCTAGCGGCACGTT
>JBLMWY010000102.1:0-8137 GCA_050257475.1 Bdellovibrio bacteriovorus | reverse complement strand
CCATGAAACCCGACGGCGGCACGTCCACGGTGCCCGTCTCGGCGCCCAGCGTGGTGACCCAGGGGTAGTACAGCACCAGCCGGTCGTCGCTGAAGTTGTCGCGGAAGAGCTGGATCGCAGTGGGGTCGGCATCCCGCGGGCCGTCCACCAGCGCGAGGCGATAGCGCATCCGGATGCAGTGGGCGAGCATCAGGTTCACCACCGCCTGGTGCTCGGTCGCCACGAGCCGTGCCGCCGCCGGGGCGAGCACGGTGAAGATGTCCTCGACGTATTCGAAGGCCACGAGCCCGGTGGGCTCGCCGGAGGTCGCCTCGTCGCCGCGGTACAGCGTCGCGTTGGGGCGTGCGCCGTTGCTGCCGTTGGTGAGGCGGATCAGGAACCGCTGCGGGATCGCGGTGGGCTGCTTCTCGGCGTTGCTGCAGGCCACGATGAGCTGGGTGCGAAGCTCATCGAGCGTCGCCGTGTCGTCGAGGATGGCGAGCACGATGGGCAGGTCGGCGGCATTGCCGAGCCGGGTGCCGATGAAGTCCGGGTTCGGCGCACCGCCGGCCAGCGTCGCCCGCAGCGACAGGTCGTTGATGCTGGCAAGCCGGGTGCGGCCGCGGCGGACCTCGAGGTCGAAGCTGGTGGCCTGGGCGACCGATGGGGCCGGGGCGCCGGTGCCGGTGCCAGTCCCCGTGCCGGTGCCGGTCCCAGTGCCGGTCCCGGTGCCGGTACCGGTTGCTGTTCCTGTTCCGGTGCCCGTCGCCGTGCCGGTGCCAGTCCCGGTGCCAGTCCCGGCGGCCGGCGGCACGGTGACCGTGCCGCGCCAGAACAGCTCCAGCTCGTACTGGCCGCCGCTGCCGGGGTGGCGCGCCTGGAGCGAGAAGGCATCGACGCCGGCGGCGGTCAGCGCGGCGCGGGTGGCGGCGCCGGCGCCGCTCGCCTGCACGACGCGGCTCACGAATAACTGCTTGCCGCCGTTCTCGAAGAAGGCGCGGGCGGCGAGCGCGGTGTCGTTGACGACGCTGACCGCGGCGGGACCGCTGCCGTAGTTGAGGTCCGTGGGCGGGCCGTAGAGGCGCTCGAACTCGATGAAGCTCGTCACCACCCGCGGGATGCCGGAGACCGGGCCGTCCGCGGTGGGGCCGACGATGCCGGCGGTGCTGGTGCCGACCCCTTCGATCGTGCGGGATCGGAAGGTCGTCTCTTCGACATACACACCTGGGGCGCGATATTCGGGCATGCTCCGGTCTCCTAGTGGTGGCTCGGGCCTCGCACGAGCGGTCGGTCTGTGAGCTACGGGCGATCAGGTATCAGCGTCAGCGATTGGCAGTTGAGCGGTCAGTGGTGGCGTCATCCCCCCGGTCACGGTGCCGGCGGCGCGACCCGCAGTTCGCCGAGCCGGCGCACATCGCCGAAGCCGTCCAGGGTGCAGTCCATCGTCGCGGCGAGTCCGCCATTGGTGCCATCGGCGGAGATGCGCCACGGCGAGAAGCCATCCGGGTCCGGCGGCTCGTCCGGGTCGAGCCCGGCCGCCGCCCGCACCGCAAGCCGCAGCACCGGGTCGCTGTCATCGGCGGGCGGCGTCATGCCGGTGAGGTCGAGCGCGAACTCGCCCTTCTCGTCGGCCTGGGCGACGAAGACCTGCGTGACGCCGTCCTGCTGCCAGGTGCCGGTGACGATGCCCCAGGGCAGATAGACCCCGGGCGCGGTGGCGAGCCGTCCGCGGATGCCGCCGGCGGCGCCGAGCCGCGTAGCCTGATGTTGCTGATAAAGCCGCAGGTCACGCAGCACGGCGGCGGCGCCGATGGCCGGGATGGCGCCCGAGCCCGTGCCGGTGCCAGTCCCGCTGCCCGTTCCAGTGCCAGTCCCCGTTCCAGTCCCGGTGCCGGTTGCGCGGCTCGCGTCAAAGACGCGCGCGTTGACGCGCCCGCTCGGGTCGTCGAAGTGGTAGGTGCGGCTGCCCGCGTCGCCGAGGATCAGGCAGTAGCCGTTCTTGTCCACGGTGCGAATGCCGTGGGCCGGTGTGGCGCGGACCCGCAGCCGCAGGTCGTCGAGGTGGTCGGCGCCGCCCGTGAGACCACTGCCGCTCACGAGGCGCAGCGCGAAGTAGGCATCGCCGCGGGGAAAGACGAAGGTCTCCAAGACTCTCATGGGGCTTGCTGCGCCATGCGGTACTCGATCTCGCCGACGATCGGCCCCTGCTCCACGAGCCGCGAAGGCAATACGCGCAGGTTGCGGATCACGTAGGTGCTGGACAGGTGGTAGTCCGACGGCAGCCCTTCCCAGATTCGGAGCAAGTCCTCCGTGTCCATCGGCTCCGGGAACACCTGCAAGGATTCATCAGGGTGCCACTGGGCGCCGGGCTCGGCCCTGACCAGAAGGCCGTGGTCGAGGTCCAGCGCGTTGCCGATCTGTTGCATCGCCCAACCCAGGATGCTGGCCTCGGCGGCTGCGACCGCCTTCAGCGCAATCAGCAGAAGGTGCAGGTTCAGGACTAGCTCGGTCTGGCGGGGCAGGCCGGCACGGGGTGGCGGCATCGTGCGGGCGGAGGCGACCGGGTCCACTGAGATGCGGTGCAGATAAATGCCGAGCGTATTGCTCGGCACTGCGGCGAGGCCGGTCTCGTCGAGGCTGGTACTGTCGAGGACGCGAACCGTCGCATTGATGCCGGCCAACGCGAGGGTGGGGATGCCTTGCTCGAGCCGCAACCGCAGACCGCTCAACGCCCCCGAAAGTCCCCGAAAGTCAGCCATCTGTTCTGGCCCCCGGAACCGCGACGCGGTGGAGGCCGTCCTCCTGGAGGAACCGGCTTAGCATTCGTCGAGGCAGCCAAAACCTTTCTCGTGCGCCTTCAGGTGAGAGGGCGACATCGATTTCGGCAGAACGGTGCCAGGCTTAGCTAGCTTGGGGGTATCGGCCTTCGGTCTGTGCCGAAATGGGCCCTTGGCCACTGGTGCGTCGTCGCAAGGCTTACAACCCGTGCGCAGTGACCACGTGTGAGTCAGAATTCTTGCAGACGATCGGGGTTTGTCAATGGGCGAGTCCCTTGGTGTCGGTCCGTGGGGCGCTCCTTGGGTCGTCGGAAGGGGAGCTTGGCCACGGAGGCAACTGATCAGGGTTGGACTTCGGCTATGATGGGCGCCGGTCTACGACTCCGCTAACGGGTCTTCTGGGAGCCGATCATGCTGGCACTCCGCGGCGCCTCCGCACTCTCGGATTTTCGTCTGCGCAAGCTCAAGGCGCGGCTCGGTGAGGCCATGGGGCGAGCCTTGCATGTCTATGCGGAGTACGTGCACTTCGCCGACCTTGAGAGCGAGCTGACCGAAGGGGAGCGGGGCGTCTTGGGGTGCCTGCTGCGCTATGGCCCGCGCCTGGCGGGTCACGAGCCCCAGGGACAGCTCGTGCTGGTGGTGCCGCGGCCAGGGACCATCTCGCCCTGGTCGACCAAGGCCACGGACATCGCCCACAACTGCGGCCTGACGCGGATCCGGCGTCTGGAGCGCGGCACCGCCTTCTACCTGAGGGTCGCGGGGGCGCCCCTGGCGGAAGCGGATCTGCGCGCGGCGGCGACCCTGCTCCACGACCGCATGACCCAGGTGGCCCTGTTGGATCTGGCGCAGGCCGAGCGTCTCTTCGGGCACCACGAGCCCCGGCCCCTCGGCCGTGTGGACCTGATGGGCGGCGGGCGGGCGGCGCTGGAACGGGCCAATGTGGACCTGGGTCTGGCCCTGTCGGACGACGAGATCGACTATCTGGTCGAGAGCTTCGGTTCCCTGGGGCGCGACCCCACGGACGTGGAGCTCATGATGTTCGCCCAGGCCAACTCCGAGCACTGCCGCCACAAGATCTTCAACGCCGACTGGACCATCGACGGGGTCAGGCAGGGGCAGTCCCTGTTCCGGATGATCCGCCATACCACCGAGCGCTCCCCTGGGGGGGTGCTGTCCGCCTACAAGGACAACGCGGCCGTGATCGAGGGCTGGGACGGGCGGCGCCTGCTGCCGGATCCCGAGACCGGGATCTATGGGGAGACTGAGGAGCCGATCCATATCCTCATGAAAGTGGAGACCCACAACCACCCAACCGCGATTGCGCCTGATCCAGGGGCGGCCACGGGGGCCGGCGGCGAGATCCGGGACGAGGGGGCGACGGGGCAGGGGGCCAAGCCCAAGGCGGGGCTTACGGGCTTCTCGGTCTCCAATCTGCGCATTCCCGGGTTCGAGCAGTCCTGGGAGCAGGACCACGGCAGACCCGCTCGAATCTGCTCTGCCCTGGAGATCATGCTGGAGGGGCCCATCGGGGCGGCCGCCTTCAACAACGAGTTCGGCCGGCCCAATCTGGCGGGCTATTTCCGCACATACGAGCAGTCCGTTCCGGGGCCGGATGGGCGTCCGGAGCTCCGCGGCTATCACAAGCCCATCATGCTCGCCGGTGGCCTGGGCAACATCCGCGCGGAGCACGTCGCCAAGCGGCCCTTCCCGGCTGGAACCCCGTTGGTGGTCCTGGGCGGTCCCGCCATGCTGATCGGGCTGGGCGGGGGGGCGGCCTCCAGCATGGCCTCGGGGGCCTCGGCCGAGGATCTGGACTTCGCCTCGGTGCAACGGGCCAATCCCGAGATGCAGCGCCGCTGTCAGGAGGTGATCGACCGCTGCTGGGCCCGGGGGGATCAGAACCCCATTCTCTTCATCCACGACGTGGGTGCCGGCGGTCTCTCCAACGCCCTGCCGGAGCTGGTTCACGATGCGGGCCGGGGCGGGCGCTTCGAGCTGCGCTCCATCCCCAACGATGAGCCCGGGATGAGCCCCCTGGAGATCTGGTGCAACGAGGCCCAGGAGCGCTACGTGCTGGCCATCGCCGGCGAGCGACTCGCCGATTTCGAGGCCATCTGTCGGCGCGAGCGCTGCCCCTATGCGGTGGTGGGTCAGGCCACCGAGGAGCCCCATCTCGCGTTGACCGACTCACACTTTGATGAGGCCCCCATCGACATTCCCATGCAGCTCCTGTTCGGCAAGCCGCCGCGCATGCACCGGGAGGTGAGGCGGGTGCTGCCGCCGGCGCAACCGTTGAAGACGGACACCATCGATCTCGCCGAGGCGGTGCGCAGGGTCCTTTCGCTCCCGACGGTGGCGGACAAGGGCTTCCTCATCACCATCGGCGACCGCAGTATCACCGGCCTGGTGGCGCGCGACCAGATGGTGGGTCCCTGGCAGGTGCCGGTGGCCGACTGTGCCGTGACCCTCACCGATTACCGGGGCCTCAGCGGCGAGGCAATGGCCCTGGGGGAGCGTACCCCCCTGGCGCTCCTGGATGCCCCCGCCTCGGGGCGCATGGCGATCGGCGAGGCGATCACCAACATCGCCGCGGCACCCATCGCCGCCATCGGCGAGATCAAGCTCTCCGCCAACTGGATGGCCGCCGCGGGTCATCCCGGGGAGGATGCCCGGCTCTACGACACGGTGCGGTCGGTGGGCCTGGAGCTGTGCCCGGCCCTCGGGATCGCCATCCCGGTGGGCAAGGACTCCATGAGCATGCGTACCGTCTGGGAGGGGCCCGGCGGCGAGCGCCGCACCCTCACCGCGCCCCTGTCGCTGATCGTCTCGGCCTTTGCCCCGGTAATCGACGCCCGTGCCACACTGACCCCGGAGCTGCGAACCGACCAGGGCGACACCGACCTGATCCTGATCGATCTCGGATGCGGCAAGAACCGACTCGGAGGATCCTGTCTCGCCCAGGTCTATGGCCAGCTCGGCGACCCCGCGACCGATGGGGTGCCAGACCTGGACGACCCGGAGCGCTTGCGGCGCTTCTTCGCCGCCGTCCAGGAGCTGAGCCAGGAGGGGCTCCTTCTCGCCTACCACGACCGCTCGGACGGCGGGCTCCTCGCCACCCTGTGCGAGATGGCCTTCGCCGGGCGCTGCGGCCTGGAGGTTGACCTAGGCCCCATCGGTCCAGACGACTTGGCGGCCCTGTTCAGCGAGGAGCTGGGTGCGGTGATCCAGGTGTGTCATGCGGACACCGACCAGGTCCTGCAGATCCTGGAGCAGCACGGGCTCGCCGACTATAGCCCGGTGATCGGCACCCTGACCGAGGGTGAGGAGATCCGCATCGTGCGCCACGATCAGCCCGTCTTCGCCGCCGGACGGGCGGGGCTGCAGACCATCTGGTCCGAGACGAGCTTCCGGATGCAGGGCCTGCGTGACAACCCGGAGTGCGCCGCGGAGGCCTTCGAGCGCATCGCCGAGCCCGATCCGGGGCTCAACGCCCGCCTGACCTTCGATCCTGAGGATGACATCGTCTTCCCCTACCTGGAGCGCGGCGCCCGTCCGGCCATCGCCATCCTGCGGGAGCAGGGTGTCAACGGGCAGGTGGAGATGGCCGCCGCCTTCCATGCCGCCGGTTTCGAATGCGTGGACGTCCATCTCTCGGACATCATCGCCGGTCGGGTGGACCTCGCCCGCTTCCGGGGACTGGCCGCGTGCGGCGGTTTCTCTTACGGCGACGTGCTGGGGGCCGGCGAGGGCTGGGCCAAGACCATCCTCTTTAACCCGCGGGCGCGGGATCAGTTCCAGGCCTTCTTCGAGCGCCCCGACACCTTTGCCCTCGGGGTCTGTAACGGCTGCCAGATGCTCTCCAATCTGCACGAGCTGATTCCTGGGTCCGGACACTGGCCGCGCTTCGTGCGCAATCGCTCGGAGCAGTTCGAGGCCCGCACCCTGATGGTGGAGGTGCTGGCCACCCCCTCGGTGCTCCTCGCGGGCATGGGGGGCTCCCGTCTTCCCATTGCCGTGGCCCATGGGGAGGGGCAGGCGGAGTTTCGCGACGGCGCCCAGCTCGCCGCCGCCCGACCCTACACCGCCGTGCGCTATGTGGAGAATGACGGGCGCATCGCCGAGCGCTATCCGGCCAATCCCAACGGTTCCCCCGCGGGCATCACCGGACTCACCAGCACCGACGGGCGGGTCACCATCCTGATGCCTCACCCCGAGCGTCTGTTCCGGGGGGTGCAGAACACCTGGAGCCCGCGCCGATGGGGCCAGGACGCCCCCTGGATGCGGCTCTTCCGCAACGCCCGGGTCTGGGTCGACTGATGGCAGCCCCACCTGACGGCGAACGGGACGATCCCCATGGGGGCGAGGGCGCCCTCATCACCGTTAAGGACGTGCGCGAGGCGCTGAGGCGCGGCGAGCTGTTCCTGGAGTACCTGCCGCTGATGGCGGTGCCGGAGGGACGCTGCGTGGGGGGCGAGGCCCTGGTGCGCTGGCGTCGCAACGGCGGGGTCGTGATGCCGAACCGGTTTATCCCGCTGATCGAGGAGACGCCGGTCTCCGGGCTCCTTACCTACTGTGTGATCGAAACCCTAGCCGCCGAGCTGGGGAACTGGCTGCGTGGTCGGGACGAGGTCCACATCGGCATCAATATCCCGCCTGAGATCCTCGGGCGCGGGGCTCTGGAATATGCCGCCGAGCGGGCAGGCCTCCTCGACCAGGCCCCGAAGCTGGTGCTGGAGATAACGGAACGGGGCTATCCGGACCGCCAGGGGGCCACGGCCCTGAGCCTGGCGCATCGCTATGGAACCCGGGTCGCCCTGGACGATGTCACCTTCAGCGGGCGGAACCTGGTGGTCCTGGCCCGCTGCAGCTTCGACATCATCAAGATCGATCGCTCCCTCATCGCCCAAATTGGTGGCCCAGCCCAGCCTGGACCGCCACCCTGGCTCGACCATCTGAGTGCCCTGCGCAAGGGCGCGTCCCTGGAGATCATCGCCGAGGGAGTGGAGACCCGCGAGCAGCTCGACACCCTGGTGGCGGCGGGGGTCTCTCGGGTCCAGGGATTCTATTTCTCCCGCCCCCTGTCAGCGGCCGATTTCATCGCCTATCACGCGGCGCATCGCTGACCTCGGGCGGGCGTTCGACCCCCCTCCTGGCCTCCCCCCTGCCGGAGGGTGTTGTAAAAGGCCTTCGGCAGTTGTGTGGGGCGCGCCGGGGCGATTGGAGGCGACGCGGGGAGCGCTCAGGCGCTGTGGGGCGCGGTGGTGGCGCAGGGAAGGCGGTCGCGCCGCAGCAGGCGGTGGAGCCAGCCGAGGGCGCCGCGCAGAGCACGCAAAAGGGCCGAAAACGCCCCGCGGGCGATGGCCCGCCCGAGGTTGTAGGCC
>JBLMWY010000101.1:0-14072 GCA_050257475.1 Bdellovibrio bacteriovorus | reverse complement strand
CCGGGCCCGAAGATCCCGGCCTCCACCATCCGCTCGTACTGCGAGCGGCTGAAGCGGTGCCTAGGTAAATCCAGGACGGCGCTCATCGGTCGACCCCCTGCTCAGACCCCCTGGCCGGACGGCCGCCAAGGGGTCGGTTAGACCCTTATCAGGGCTTGATATAGGTGTAACCGAGCTGCTGGAGGCGCGAGAGCTCGGCGACGCCGCTCGGGACTATGTCCGCCTCGCTGGTGTCGTAGAGCCCATCCATGGGGACATTGCGGCCCTTCAGCGTGTTGGCGCAGATCTCGAACTTGACCCCCTGCTCCTTCAGGGTCGATATCTTGGCCTGCATCTCGTCCGTGGCGTTGGCGGCCTTCATCTTAGTGCCCGCCAGGGCATCAGGCTCCAACACCAGGGACACCCCGTCCCCGTGCATGACCACCTTCAGCTCGATGTTCTCCGCGCCCACCGCGTTGATATGGTTCTGGATGTTGGCGAGGGCCGCCGTCTGCACGGCGGGGTCGTCCACGTTCATGTGATAGACCACCTTTTGCTTGCCGTAGCGCTCATCGGCCTGCACGGCGACGGCGGCCGAGACGAGGAGCAGTGTCAGTAGGATCAGTCGCTTCATGTTGTCGTTCTCCGTTGGTGGTAGTGTTGGCCTTGTTGTTGACCCGGGGGCTTAGGCTCGGTTCAAGAACAACGTGAACTTCCCAGGGGTATGTTTCGGTACAGGCATAAGGATGGCCTGGGACGCGCTGGGTACCTTGCCTCTGAACCTTGACCTAGACCCGCAACAGGAGCCGCGCCGGGTCCTCCAGGGTCTCCTTGACGGTGACCAGGAACTGGACGGCCTCACGGCCGTCGATGATGCGGTGATCGTAGGTGAGGGCCAGATACATCATGGGGGCGATGACGATCTGGCCCCGCTCCACCATGGGACGTTCCATGGTCTTGTGCATGCCCAGAATGGCGCTCTGGGGAGGGTTGAGGATGGGGGTAGACAGCAGCGACCCAAAGACGCCCCCGTTGGTGATGGAGAAGGTCCCGCCGGTGAGCTCCTCGAAGCTCAAGGACCCGTCCTTGGACTTACGCGCGAAGTCCACGATTCCCTGCTCGATGTCCGCCATGCTGAGCTGATCGCAGTTGCGCAGGATTGGCACCACCAGACCCCGGGGGGAGCTCACGGCGATGCCGATGTCGTAGTAGCCGTGGTAGATGATGTCGGTGCCGTCCACCGAGGCATTGATCACCGGGAAGCGCTGCAGCCCCTCGACGGCCGCCTTGACGAAGAAGGACATGAAGCCCAGTCGCACCCCGTGGGTCTTCTCGAACTGGTCCTTGTAGCGGTTGCGCAGCTCCATCACCGCGCTCAGGTTCACCTCGTTGAAGGTGGTGAGCATGGCCGCGTTCTGCTGGGCCTCCACCAGGCGCTCCGCCACCCGGGCGCGCAGTCGCGTCATGGGCACCCGCTGCTCGGGACGGCCGGCCTCGCCGCTCAGGCTAGGGGGCGGCGCAACCACCGCGGGGGCCTCGGGCACAGGGGCCGAGCGGGGTGCCGACTCCGGGTCCCGGGCAGGGGCGGCGCGCTCCTGGGCGTCCAGGTAGGCGATCACGTCTGCCTTCTGAACCCGGCCATCCCGGCCGCTGCCCGGGATCTGGGACGCGTCCAGGTTCAGCTCCTTGACCAGGCGGCGCGCCGCGGGGGCCACGAAAGGCTCGGCGCCGGTCTCGGGTCGCGGCAAGGTCATTCCGCCTTCCGGCCCAGCGGCGGCCACGCCCGGAGAT
Organism: Bdellovibrio bacteriovorus; assembly: GCA_050257475.1. Classification (GTDB taxonomy): domain Bacteria; phylum Pseudomonadota; class Gammaproteobacteria; order Chromatiales; family Chromatiaceae; genus Thiodictyon. The sequence goes on along the minus strand of JBLMWY010000101.1, from coordinate 12,302 downwards.
GGCGCGGGCGCCGCCCCGGTGGCCGCCGACTCGATGGTGGCCAGCACGGTCCTGGCCGTCACCACGGCGCCCACCGGACTCATGATGGGGCCCAGGATCCCGTCCATGGTGGCGGGGACCTCCAGGACCACCTTGTCGGTCTCCAGGTCCACCAGGTTCTCTCCGGACTTGACCGCCTCCCCCGGCGCCTTGTGCCAGGCGAGCACGGTGGCGTCGGCGACGGACTCGGGGAGTGCCGGGACTCGGACTTCGCTGCTCATTGTTGCGGGATCCTTCGATTCATGCTGGGGTTGAAGCGGCCCGACAGGGCCTCGTCGATCAGGCGCTCCTGCTGCTCCACGTGGGCGGCCCGGTGGCCCACGGCAGGTGCCGCGGAGGACGGGCGCCCCACATAGTGGGGTCGCTTGCCGTCCTGGATCAGGTTGTGGAAGCGGTGCTTGATCTGGTCCCAGGCCCCCTGATTCTGGGCCTCCTCCTGGCACCAGATGATCTCTTGCGTGTCCGGGTAGCGATCGACGGCCGCGGCGAATTGGTCCTTCGGGAAGGGGTAGAGCTGCTCGATGCGCACCAGGGCCACATTGGTCAGCCCCCGTGCCCGCCGCGCCTCCAGCAGATCGTAGTAGACCTTGCCGCTGCAGAAGACCACCCGCTCCACAACCGCTGGATCGATGGGGTCGACCTCCGGAATCACCGACTGGAACTGGCCGCTGGTGAGCTCATCGAGGGAAGAGACCGCCAGGCGATGGCGCAGCAGGCTCTTGGGGGTCATCACGATGAGTGGCTTGCGGTAGTCGCGCACCATCTGGCGACGCAGCAGATGGAACATCTGGGCCGGGCTTGTGGGCACGCAGACCTGGATGTTGTGCTCGGCGCAGAGCTGCAGATAGCGCTCCAGGCGTGCCGAGGAGTGCTCGGCCCCCTGCCCCTCCAGACCGTGGGGCAGCAGCATCACGAGACCGCAGCACAGGCCCCACTTGGTTCCGGCGGAGGTGATGAACTGGTCGATCACCACCTGGGCCCCGTTGGCAAAGTCCCCGAACTGGGCCTCCCAGAGGGTCAGCGCGTTGGGCTCGGCGGTGGCGAAGCCGTATTCATACCCCAGCACCGCCTCCTCCGACAGGATGGAGTCGATGGCGATGAAGGCCCCCTGGTGCTCCCCCAGGTGCTGCAAGGGGGTGTAGGCCTCGCCGGTGCGCTGGTCGTGGATCTTGGCATGACGATGGACGAAGGTCCCGCGCCCGCAGTCCTGACCGGACAGGCGAACCGGGATCCCCGCGTCCACCAGGCTCGCATAGGCAAGGTTCTCGGCGAAGCCCCAGTTGGCGAGCTGATCCCCCTGGGCCATCTTGCGCCGCTCCTCCCAGACCTTCTCCACCCGGGGGTGCATCTCGAAGCCCTCGGGGAGACGCAGCATCGCCTCGGCGAGGGACCTGAGCTTCTCCAGGGGTACCCCAGTATCGACGTCCTGGTCCCATGCGGAGGTCATGCAACTGCTCCAGTCCACCTTGTAGGCGTTGTCCAGGCCGCATAGCACGGGCCTGGCCACCACCACCCCCTGCTCGATGGAGCGGCGGTAGTCCTCCACCAGAGCGTCCGCCTCGACCCTGGACACGATAGCCTCCGACTCCAGGCGCTCCGCGTAGACTGCCCGGGAGGTGGGGCGGGCCATGATCTTCTTGTACATCATGGGCTGGGTCACCGAGGGCTCGTCCGCCTCGTTGTGGCCCAGCCGCCGGTAGCAGATGAGGTCGATCACCACGTCCTTGTGGAACTGGTTGCGGAAGTCCAGCGCCATGCGGGTGACGAAGATCACCGCCTCCGGATCGTCGCCGTTCACATGGAAGACCGGGGCCTGGACCATCTTGGCAACATCCGTGCAATAGGTACTGGAGCGCGCGTCCAGGGGGTGGCTGGTGGTGAAGCCAATCTGGTTGTTGATGACGATGTGCAGGGTCCCCCCGGTGCCGTAGCTCCGGGTCTGGGAGAGCTGCAGGGTCTCCATCACCACCCCCTGACCGGCAAAGGCCGCGTCCCCATGGATCAGCACCGGCAGCACCTGGTCCCCCGTATGGTCCCGGCGGCGGCGCTGGCGGGCCCGCACCGAGCCCTCGATGACCGGGTCGATGATCTCCAGGTGCGAAGGGTTGAAGCCGAGCGCCAGATGGACCACCCCGCCTGGGGTCTCCACGTCGGTGGCGAAGCCCATGTGGTACTTCACGTCCCCCGCCTGCTTGCGCCAATCCATGGGCACCCGGCCCTCGAACTCGTCGAAGATGTCCTGGGGCGGCTTGCCGAAGATGTTGGTCAGCACGTTCAGCCGGCCGCGGTGGGCCATGCCGATGACGATCTCCTTCTGACCCTTGCGCCCGGCCCGCTGGATCAGCTCGTCGAGGAGCGGGATCAGGGCCTCGCCACCCTCCAGGGAGAAGCGTTTCTGGCCCACGTAACGCTGATGGAGATACTTCTCGATCCCCTCCGCGGCGGTGAGCAGGGTCAACAACCACCGGCGGTCCGCGCTGTCCAGCTCCGGGATGGCGCGGTAGCCCTCCAGTCGCTTCTGGATCCAGCGCTTCTCCTGGGTGATGGTGATATGCATGTACTCCGAGCCCACGGAGCGGCAGTAGATTTGCTGCACCAGATCGATGATGTCCCGCAGTGGCATACGGTCCGGGGCGTAGAGCGAGCCCGTGTGGAAGACCTGATCCATGTCCTCGGGGCCCAGGCTGTGGTAGTCGGGGTCCAGATCCGGGATCTTGGGCTTGTCCCGGAGCTTAAGGGGGTCCGTGTCGGCCACCTGGTGGCCACGGTAGCGGTAGGCATTGATGAGACGCAGGACCGCCGCCTGCTTCTCCGCCGCGGCCGGCTCCAGGCGCTCGGTGGCGCGGGCGCGGGCCCGGGTACGGCTCTCCTGGGCCAGGCGCAGAAAATTCTCCCGTACCGGTCCATGGGCGATCTCGCTCGCGACCGGTTGCTCGGCGGGCTGGTTGGCCGCCTCCTGGCGCATGGCATCAAAGCGTTCGCGCCAGGCCAGGTCGATACTCTCCGGGTCGTTGAGATAACGCTCGTAGAGGTCTTCGATGAAGGCGGCGTTGCCCCCGTAGAGGGCGCCGGAGCTGCGGAAGCGTTCGAGGATGGCGCTCATGCTCAGTATTGGGTAACCCGATGATTTGCTTATGCCGAGATAATGGCTGTTTATAGCACAGCCCCTTTCGCATGGCTCGGTTGTTTATGGGTCAGAGAAACGGGAGAATCTCCAGGTCCCAACCCAAAGGCCCGACCCCGAGCCGGCTGGCTGAACCTAGGATGGCCGATCCCGATACCGCACGCGAAAGCGATGAGCGAAGGCGCCATCGGGTGCGGCTGGCGCGCCTGGAGGCAGACCTGGCTTACTTCCAGGCTAGGCTGGAGATTATCGGCGAACCAGACAGCACCAACCAGATGGCCCAGCGTAAGGTTTTCAAGCTGCTGCACCGCTCGGTCGCGGAACGGGTGCTGCGGGCCAAGCGCCAGTATGTGCAGATGGCGTGACCCCGGCAGGGGAGCCCAGACCCCGCACGAAGCGCGAGATGATCCTGACCCCCAGGGGACCGACCGCCCAAGCCCCGGTTGATCGAGCCGAAGAGAGCCCACCATGTCCGAACCCCTGCGCATCGCCACCCGCAAGTCGCCCCTGGCCCTGTGGCAGGCCGAGCACGTGGCCGCGGCGCTCAGGGCGGCCCACCCGGGGCTTGCGGTGGCGATCGTCGGCATGACCACCAAAGGGGACCGAATTCTCGACGCCCCGCTGGCCAAGGTTGGCGGCAAGGGGCTGTTCGTCAAGGAGCTGGAGCAAGGGATGCTCGCGGGGGAGGCAGACATCGCCGTGCACTCCATGAAGGACGTGCCGGTAGAGTTTCCCGATGGGCTGCACCTGCCCGTGATCCTGGAGCGGGAGGACCCCCTGGACGCCTTCGTCTCCAACGGCTTCACCAGGCTCGACGCCCTCCCCAGCGGGGCCCGGGTGGGCACCTCCAGCCTGCGCCGCCAGTGCCAGCTCGCCGCCCGCCGCCCGGACCTGCAGATCGAGCCCCTGCGCGGCAATGTGAACTCGCGGCTCGCCAAGCTCGACGCCGGGGACTACGACGCCATCCTGCTGGCGGCGGCGGGTCTGATCCGCCTCGGGCTCGCCGAGCGCATCCGTGCCCGCCTCAGCCCCGAGGACAGCCTGCCCGCCATCGGCCAGGGGGCCATCGGCATCGAGTGCCGCAGCGACGATGGGCGCACCCAGGCCCTGATCGCGCCGCTCCATCACCAGGACACCGCCCTGCGGGTGCGCGCGGAGCGGGCCCTGAACGCCCGGCTACACGGTGGCTGCCAGGTCCCCATCGCCGGTCACGCCACCCTTGACGGGGAGCGGCTGCGGCTGCATGGGCTCGTGGGCACCCCTGACGGCACCCGGGTGCTGCGCGCCACGGCCGCCGGGCCGTCAACCGATCCGGAGTCCCTGGGCATCGCCGTTGCCGAGGACCTGCTGGCACAGGGCGCCGGGGAGATCCTGGGCGCCCTGCACGAGGCCGCCGCCCGGGTCCAATGACAGCCCCCTGCGACCTCGGCGGGCGCGGCATCCTGGTGACCCGTCCCGCGGCACAAGCGGAGGTCCTCTGTGCCCTGATCCGCGCCGCCAAGGGCAACCCCATCCCCTTCCCGACCCTGGAGATCGCCCCGGTCGCTGATCTGAGCCGCCCCCGGACCCTGCTCTCCCAGACCTGGGACCTGCTGGTCTTCGTCAGCCGCAATGCCGTCGAGTCGGCGCTGGCGCTGCTGGACGGGACCCCGGGGGCTGGGGCCTGGGGCCAGGCCCGGATGCTCGCCGCGGTGGGCCGGGCCACCGCGGCCGCCCTCGAGGCGGCGGGCCGGGCGCCCGACCTGGTGCCCGCCGAGCGCTTCGACAGCGAGACCCTGCTGGCCCTGCCAGAGCTCGAGAACCTGAAGGGCGGCCGGGTCCTCATCGTACGAGGCGAGGGCGGCAGGGCGCTGATGGGCGAGGTGCTGGCGGCCCGGGGGGCCGAGGTTCACTACGCCGAGGTCTATCGGCGGGCCTGTCCCCAAACCGACCCGGGGGACCTGCTGCGACGCTGGCCCACCGAGGTCCACCTGCTCACCGCCACCAGCGACGAAGTCCTGCTCAATCTCCATCAGATGCTGGGGCCCGCGGGGCAGCCCCTGGCCCTCGCCACCCCCCTGGTGGTGATCAGCGCGCGCACCGCGGACACGGCGACCCGCCTCGGGTACCGGCGGGTGCGGGTGGCGCAGCGGGCGGAGGACGCGGCCATCCTGGAGTCACTGTGCGGCCTGGTTCGAGGGGAGCCCTGACGGCAAGGGGCCAACAAGGCTCAGACATGAGCGCGGACGCTCGATCCAGACTGCGGAGCCTCCAGAGCCGGCCAGCTCGTCTGTGGGTCCCGGCCCTGCTCTCCACCCTGATCCTGGCGACGGTGATCGGCAGCATCGCGGTCGGCCACTTCTACTGGAACGAGCTGCGCTCCAGCATGGGCCGGATGGACCAGACCCTGGGCGACGCCCGGGAGCGCCAGCACCAGATGATCGAGCACTTCTCCCAGGCCCAGGCACTCTTGATGGCCCAGCAGCGACGGATCCAGGAGGCGGAGGAGGCCCTGCGCGCCCGGGAGGCGAAGCTGGCCGCGGAGCACGCCGACCTGGAGCAGGCGCGGGCCCGCCTGGCCCTGGTCTCCGCCTCGCGGGAGTCACTGCAGCGGCAGACCCAGGCGCGGGACCTCGCCCGGCGGCTCGACGCCAACCTCGCCGCCCTTACCGACCCCGGGGGCCTGGCAGCGACGAGCGAGACCCTCCAGGCGCTTACCCAATGGGCCAGCGCGTCAACCCTGGTCGCCGACTCCGCCCTGGGTCCCACCTTGAGCTCCGCCCTGGCGGACTCCCGTGACGCCCTCGCCCAGCTCGAGGCAAGCGGCCCCGCCCAGCTCGCCCGCCGCATCGAGCGGCTTGGCGTCCAGGCGACGGGGCTGGTCCCCGCGAGGGCGCGGCCAGATCCCAGGGGCCCAGGCCGAGCCCTGTCCGCGGCGGCCGGCGCCGGCCACCTCGGCGAGCAGCTCCAGACAGCCCTGTTCGCGCTGCACCGGGGCGATGAGGCCCTGTTCCGGCTCGCCCTCGACACCGCCACCGCCTGGCTCACCGCCTTCTACGACCCGACCCGGCCGGACGTCCAGGCGGTCCAGGCGGAGCTGGCCGCACTCCACCGCCACCCGGTGACCCAAGATCTATCGCCCCTGCGGGCGGCCCTGGTCCGCCTGCGCGCGGTGCTCGGCGAGCTGACACAGACCACCGGGGACCAAGGCGAGCCGGAGGCCGATGCGTTGCCGTCGAAGGCCGGGGCCCCAGACTGAGCCGGAGTTCCCGGAGATGCAGGTCACGACCGCTCCACCTGGACGAGTGGCCGCCACCGCGCGGCGCGCAATGGAGCGCCTAACGAGCTAAAGGAGCAAGCATTATTGGTGCCCTCGGCGGGACTTGAACCCACGACCTACCGCTTAGGAGGCGGTTGCTCTATCCGGGCTGAGCTACGAGGGCTTGGGGCGGGTGCGCGGGGCGGGCCGGCGCATCAGATTGACGTTCGGCAGTGTACCCTAGGGCCGGGATGAGAGACAGCCGCGTCGCCGGCGCCTGCGGCTCCATCGTCCGGTAACCCTTCAGGACAGCGCGATGACGGGACTCCAACTGGTCAAGCTCTATCTGCTCACGGTGCCGGTCTTCTTCGCCGTGGACTTGCTGTGGCTGGGCGTCCTGGCCAAGGACTTCTACCGCTCGAACCTGGGACACCTGTTGAGCCCGACGGTGAGCTGGCCGGCCGCGATCGTCTTCTACCTGCTCTTCATCGCCGGCATCCTATATTTTGCGGTGGTCCCCGCTTTGGCCGAGGGCTCCCTGGGCCGCGCGGTCCGAGATGGCCTGCTCTTCGGGCTCTTCACCTATGTGACCTATGAGCTGACCAACATGGCGACCCTGCCCGCCTGGCCCCTGAAGATGGTCCTGGTGGACACCGCCTGGGGCATGGCCCTTTCCGCAACGGTGGCGGCGGCGAGCTACGGAATCGGCCGTTGGCTGCTCGCGTGACCCTCAATCGCCGAACAGGGTGACCCGATAGCGCCGAAGGGCCCCGTCCTCCCGCACGATGTCGCCGACCCGCAGTCCCTCCCGGCCCGACGCCCGGTCCCTGAAGTAGAGCGCCAACGTCTCCTTGACCACCGGGAAGGCAAGCTCGCCCCAGGGGATCTCGGACTCGGCGAAGAGCCGAACCTCCAGGCTCTCGGCCCCGGGATGGAAGTCGAGGTCCAGGAGCTGGCCACGGAACAGCAAATAGACCTGGTCGATGTGGGGCAGGTTGAAGAGGCTGAAGAGCGGCCCGATGGCGACCCGGGCGTTGGCCTCCTCCAGGGTCTCGCGGGCGGCGCCGGTCAGGGTGGTCTCGCCCCGCTCCATGAACCCGGCCGGCAGGGTCCAGAGTCCGTAGCGGGGCTCGATGGCCCGCCGGCAGAGCAGCACCCGGTCCTCCCACTCGGGGATGCACCCCACCACCACCTTGGGGTTCTGATAGTGCACCGTGCCGCAACGGGTGCATACATGACGAGGGCGATCATCCCCCGCCGGGATCAGGACCCTGACCTCGGCCCCGCACTGGCTGCAGAAGTTCATGACCAAATGGTTCCTCCACGGCGACGCCTGCCCGGGCCACATCCGCGGCCTGGCTCGCCGCTCAAGGTCAGGTTGCCTCTCGCCGGTCTCAAGGTCCATCGGCTGCCGCATGCCCTGAAGGTCACCCGAACGGCGCCGGCTCATTTGCGGCCCGAGGGGGATTGCTGGATCATGGGAAGTCAGCGGAATCCAGGAGCAGACAGTCCCATGACCCCTCTAGGGCGCCATACCAACGGTAGAGATCACGACCCCGAAGGCCCCGACTCCGGCGCCGACTCGGGCCCCACCGCGGACGCGAGCCTGGCGGAGCGACTGCGCGCCATGGGGCTCGGCGAGGCCGGCGACCCGGGACGGGACCAGACCGGAGACCCAGGCGCGGGGGGATCGGGTGCGAGCACCGACCCTCGGGCGCAGCTCGCGGCCCTGGGTGCGCAGATGGAGACCCTCTCCACCGGACTCGCGGCCCAGGCGAACCGGCTGCGTGATGCGGAGCGCTCCCTGGTGGACCGCATCGCCGATGTGGACGACGACCGCCGCCGTACCCAGGGGCAGCAGCTCCGGGCCATGCAGTCTCAGTACGACGAGATCGACGCACGCCTGCGCCGCCAAGGGGCGCTGAACCTCCTCGGGCTGGGTTTGATTGCCGCTCTGGCCTTGGGCGGCCTCTTTCTGCTGCACCACAATCAGCAGGAGCGCCTTGGCGAGCTTCGGGGAGAGCTGACGGCCGAGGTGCAGAACCTGGGCCTGGAGCTGGGCCGCCTGAGCAGCGCGGCGGCCCAGGAGAGTCAGGTCCAGGACAAACTCGCCGCCCTATCCACGGCCCTGGCGCGGGTCACGGAGGATCTGGACCAAGTGGGGACCACGGGCGCGGGGGGGAACGCGGGACCCGAGGCGACATCCCTCGGCGGGGAGATCGCGCGGCTCGATTCCGAGCAGCAGCGGCTGCGCGCCGACCTGGACGCCCTCAGGAGCACACCCCGGGGCGAGGTCGCGTCGGCAGCCGGGGGGGCGGGGTCGCTCGTCGAGCAGATCGGCGCGCAGGTGGGCGCGCTCCAGCAGGACCAGCAGCGGCTCGGCGCGGAGATCGAGGCCCTGCGCACCTACGTGTCTGCCGCCGGCCCGGACCAGGCCAAGACGGCCGCCGACCCCGGCGAGGCGGTCGGCCCGGAGACGGGCGCCAGCAGCCCAGCCACCGCCGGGACCCCAAGCGAGCCCGCGGACCAGCTGCCAGATCAGCCCCAGGGACAGGTCCTAGCGCCCGGGCGGACCTTTGCGCTGCAGCTCCTCGGCTCCTACGACCGGCAGGCCATCCTGGGCCTCGCGGCGCGCACCGACCTGCCCGCATCGGTCTTCATCCGCCAGGAGACCCTGCGCGGGCGCCCCTGGTTCGTGCTGATCCACAGCCTCCATGGGAGCTACGCCGAGGCCCAGGAGGCCCGCGCCGCCCTGCCGCGGGATCTGGCCCGATTGGATCCCTGGATCCGCACCCTGCCGCCAGACGCCGCCTTGGAGCCCCTGCGCACCGGTCCGTCACCTTGAGCGGCCCCCTGGGCCTGTGCCCGGGGATCCGGCCAGACGACGCCGAGGAGACATGCGGCCATGAGCGACCCCAAGCTGGAGCTTCAATGCCACCCCGGCTGCGGTGTCCCCGAGGTGCTGGCCCTGCTGGCGGACCATTGGCGACTCGCCGAGGAGCCGCCGCAGGGCCTGGCCCGCTTCTACTACGACACCTTCGACTGGGCCCTCTTCGCCGACGGTGGAGTGCTCGAGCGGCGCGAGCTTCCGGGGGGGGGCCAGCTCTGCTGGCTGCCTCTGGGATCGGAATCCGAACCACTGAGCCAGCCCGCCCCCCGCGAGCTCGGCTTCGCGGCGGAGCTTCCCGAGGGCCCTGTGGCCGCGCGTATCCGCGCGGCCGCGGGGATACGCCGACTCCTGCCCGTGATGGAGGTTGCGACCCGCCGCCGCACCCTGCGGGCCCTGGACGACGACGACAAGACCCTGTGGCGCGCGGCCCTGGACGAGGACCATTTTCACGACCCGGTGAGCGACCGCAGCGGTGCCCTGCCAGTACGGGTGCGGGTCCTGCCCCTGCGCGGCTACGAGGACGAGCGCGATGCCCTCCTCGTCCAACTGACCCTTGAGCTGGGGCTTGCGCCCACATCCGCTCCGGTGCTGGTTGAGGCCTTGGAGTCGGCGGACCGGCGACCCTGCGACTATTCCCCCAAGATCGACCTTCGACTGGATCCGCAGGCGCGGGCGGACGCAGTCACCAAGACCATCTTGCTGGGGCTGCTGGATACCCTGGAGCGCAACATCCCTGGGGCCCAGGCCAACCTCGACGCTGAGTTCTTGCACGACCTCAGGGTCGCCTGCCGGCGCACCCGCTCGGCCCTCACCCAGATCCGGTCGGTGCTCCCGGGGTCCGTGGTAGAGCACTACAAAGAGCGCTTTGCCTGGCTCCAGCAGGTGACTGGGCCGGTGCGGGACCTGGACGTCTATCTGCTGGACTTCGCCGACTATCAGGAGCGCCTGCCACCCCCCCTGCGCCCCCACCTGGAGCCCATGCGGAGCTACCTCCTCGCCCACTATGACGAGGAGCAGCGCCGCTTGGCGGAGATACTGGGTGGGGCTGAGCTCAAGGGGCTGCTGGCCAGGTGGCGGAGCTTCCTGGAGGCCCAGGTCCCGGATGCCGACGCCGCGGTTGACGCCGCAGGCCCCATCAAGGCGGTGGCCGACGCGCGCATCTGGCGCATGGCCAAGCGGGTACGCCGGGAGGGGCGGGCGATCAACCCCGAGTCGCCGGCCGCCGACATGCACGAGCTGCGCAAGAGCTGCAAGAAGCTCCGCTATCTCATGGAGTTCTTCCAGAGCCTCTATCCGGAGGAGGAGGTCCGACCCCTGATCCGGCTCCTCAAGGAGCTGCTCGATAACCTCGGAGGCTTTCAAGACCTCGCCGTGCAGGCGGCGCATCTGCGGGAGCTGGCGGGGCGCATGCGGGAGGAAGGGTTGGGGGAGACGGACACCCTACTCGCCATGGGCGCCCTCATCGGTCAAGTGCTCGATCGCCAGCAGCGGGCGCGGGAGGCCTTCGGCCCGGTCTTCGCCGGCTATCTCGCGCAGGACAATCAGGATCGGATCCGGCGCCTGTTCCACCCGGACCGAGCCACCACGCCCGCGCCGGACCTGGCCGAGGGGGCGCCACCCGAGGCCGGGCCTTGAGGGTCATCGGCGTTTACAACATCAAGGGCGGGGTGGGCAAGACGGCCACCGCCGTCAACCTGGCCCATCTGTCGGCCGAGTCGGGCTTCCGCACCCTGCTGTGGGACCTGGATCCCCAGGCCGCCGCCACCTACTACTTCCGGGTCAAGGCGCGCGTCCCGGGGGGCGTCAAGGCCCTGCTTGGCGGCAAGCGGGGCCTTGGCTCCTCCATCAAGGCCACCGACTTCGCGGACCTGGATCTGCTGCCGGCGGAGTTCTCGCTGCGCAACCTCGACCTGCTGCTCGAGGAGCATAAGGGGCCCACCAAGCGGCTGCGGCGCCTCCTGCGCCCCGAGGCACCCACCTACGATCATTGCCTGCTGGACTGCCCGCCCAGCATCTCACTGGTCTCGGAGAACGTGTTTCGCGCCGCTGACCTGCTCCTAGTTCCCCTAATCCCCACCACCCTCTCGGCGCGGACCCTGGACCAGCTCCTGGACTTCCTGGAGGGGCACCCGCGCCACCGGGGCCTGCGGGTCCTACCCTTCTTCTCCATGGTGGACCGGCGCCGGCGCCTCCACCGGGAGCTGATGGAGCGACTGCCCGAGCGTTACCCTGGGTTCCTACCCGTATCCATCCCCTACAGCGGCGAGGTGGAGCGCATGGGGGTCCATCGTCTACCCCTGACCGCCTATGCCCCCTCCAGCCCGGCGGCCGAGGCCTATCGATCCCTGTGGGCCGAGGTGCTGGCGGCGCTTGCCGCCGACCCCGATGGCCCCTCCCAGCGGTCCCCTTGACCCCTGAGGTTTGGCCCCATCCGAGGCTTTGCTAAGCTTCCGGCGTCCGCCCCGCCAAACCGAGGCCGTCATGAACCTGCGCCCCTGCCTGCCGCTGCTTCTGGCCCTTGCCGCCGGCGCCCATGCAGCCGACCCCTCCGAGGGGCTCTTCGACCTGGGGGACTTGAGGGTCAAGATCACCCAGGACCTCCCCTATCTGGAGCTGGGAGTGGGCAAGGAGCGGATCCTGCTGATGCGCCACCAGGACCCGGACCATGTCATCCAACCCCCCTCCGATCAGACCGCGCGGGACTGCCCACCGTATTGCGTGCAGCCCATGCACCTGGCGCCGGGCGTGGAGACCATCGGCGAGCTGGAGGTCATCGAGTACCTGCGGCGGGCGGCGGCTGGCGAGCCGGTGCTGGTCATTGACTCCCGAACCCCGGTCTGGACCGCCCGCGGCATGATCCCCGGGGCCATCGAGATCCCTTACACCCGGCTCGATCCGGCCACCGCCGAGCCCGGCGGCGTGGCCGAGCTCCTGGCGCTGGAGTTTGGCGCCGCTCGCGTCGACGGGCTGTGGAATTTTGCGACCGCCAAGACCCTGGTCTTCTATTGCAA
>JBLMWY010000100.1:0-2518 GCA_050257475.1 Bdellovibrio bacteriovorus | reverse complement strand
CTGGTCAAGGTGTCAAGGGGAGCTCAAGCCGGTCGGTCGCCTCACCCGTACCGTAGTCGATCACCAGCGCCTGGCGATCGGCGATGTCCGGCAGAAAGGCGCTGCCTTCCACCACCCCGTTTGGGGCCAGCTCAACATTCTTCAGCCTGCGGACGGCGAAGGCCTGCTTGGCCTGCGCATGGGTGCTGGCGTCGGAACTGGACGCGGCGCTGACGAGGATGCTGAAGATAGAGCCCCCATAGGGGACGGCGTGACCAGCCACTTGGCCGGCGACGGTCTTGGCCAGGCTTCCGGCAAAGGCCTGCCCCGCCTCCGGCGGGGCCGTGATCTCCTCATAGGTCGCCGCGGAATCCACGTAACGTCCGGAGCGGGTCAGCAGCTTCACATTGCGAATGGTCAGCGGCTGCTTGCCCCGGTTCCGGATCTCCAACAGGTATTCGCACCAACCCTGGTCCTTGACTGGTCCTTCCGGATCACCCGGACCCAGGACGCCCGACAGGGTCACGCTGAGCCTGGGCGACTCGAGGCGCACAGGGGCCCCGAGGGAATCGGATCGCGCTGGGGGCTGCGTCGCAGGCCCCGCGCAGCCGCTTAGGGCCAACACACAGCCCAACAGGGTCCAGTGCCGGTAAGGATCCGAACGGATGTGCATGTTGGCTTCCTGGCGGTTTCGAGCGATGGCTCCACTGTGCGCCCCCATGGCGTTTGGCCATTGTCGCGCCGCGATGGGAGTCCCGCCAGTCGCCGTCGCTCGCCGGTTATGCCCCTGAGATCTCCGGACAGTGCCCTGTTGGAGCCCAGGAATTGGGTCACTTACACCCTCGATGACCGATGAGGAGCAGGCGCCGGGTTGGCTGCGATCGACGCCCGGCCATGAGGGAGGGACGGATCCGGCAATCCCTCGGGCTTCGGGGACCCCAATGGGTGTGAAGCTCAGCGGCGCGCATTCGGGGAATGTGGGCGTGGTCGATACGCGGAGCGGGAATCTGACTCAGGTGCTGGCCATCAATCGCCCGATACCAGGCTGCGAGTTGGAGGCCGACCCCGACACAGGCGAGATCCCTGTTCCAGAGCCCAACGTGCACGGGGTCAATGTGCAAACGGGCGCCGGCACTGCCTATGTCGGCGATGAGGGTGAGGACTGCTTCTACGAATCGGTCACCATCCTGCAGCCGTAGCGTGATTGCAGCGGCGCGGGGGCAGCGGACGGAGGCTGGCCATGGCGGCCAGCCTCACTGTCGCCTGGTGACATTGGCCCAACCGTAGGGTTGAGTCCGGATCGCACGCAGAGGCTCTTGGGGCCAGGGGCCCATCAGCGGAGATTCCGCACTTGATCCGCGAAGAACCCGAGATATCTCAGAGGATTGCAATGGTCTTACTGTTCGCCGACGGGGTAAGGTCGGGGATCGCTCGATCAGCGCCTAACGGCGGTTTTCATTGGCGTCTTTCGCGTTCATTCGCGGACCAAGCGCTCCTTTCGGGATCAATGGGGGTGGAGGGCCACGCACCCGCGCGCAACTTCCGAGTATGGCGCGGGGAGGGGCCGAAGACTTCCGGGTGGGTCTCAGCTCCGGCCGCGGAGCCGGCGGCGGCCCTGGTAGGCGGCGACCTGCTTGATGATCTCCTGAAAGGGCAGGCTCTCCAGGGAGCCGAAGGTGGCGATGGCGGCTTGGATGGTCCGGCGGATGTCGGGGATGCGGGCTGGAACCGGCTCTTCCGGGTGCAGGGCGGCCTCGATGCCCCGCAAACCTCCCACCTGAATCCGCATCGCCTTGGCGTGGGGGAGGGCGGTCCGAGCGTCGGTGGTCTTGAGGGCGAAGCGCGCCTGACGGCGCAGCAGCTCCAGGAGCTCGATACAGTCGGCCTGGGCCGGGTCGGAGCCGCAGTGCACCCCCTCGCGCTCGGCGATGCAGAACTTGTGGGCCAGGGAGCAGGCGCAGTTGTTGGTCAGGATAGCCTTCTCGTAGACGCAGTTGCGCTCATTGACGGCCCGGTAGGTGGTGCGGAAGGCGTCTTGGTCCATGCGTGGCCCGACCCTCTGGCTTAGTTGTCCTGGTTGGCGTTGAAGCGTTGGATCTGGCGGCGGTCGCGCTTGGTCGGCCGTTCGCCTGGTTGACCCGCTCCGATCCCGAGCTCCCGACGTGCCCGGGTCAGCTCCTGCCGGCGCAGGCGGCTCGCCTCGTCCTCCAAATAGAGCAGGGCGGCCTCGCTGGCGGAGCGACGCTGGCGGCTCAGGGCCAGCACCTCGAGCTCCCATTCCAGGCTGCCCTTGTGGATGCGGAGCCGCGCCCCGGGCCGAATGGCGCGGCCGGGCTTGGCGCGCTGGCCGTTCACCTGGACCTTGCCTCCGTTGATCGCCTCCACCGCCAGGGCCCGGGTCTTGAAGAAGCGTGCCGCCCACAGCCACTTGTCCAGGCGGATCTCCTCCGGATCCGCCGCGGCGGGGGTCTCGCGTGGGCTCATCGCCCGAGCAAAGGGTCCAGCTCGCCTCGTGCCTCCATACGCGCCAGGTCGTCGA
>JBLMWY010000099.1:0-3895 GCA_050257475.1 Bdellovibrio bacteriovorus | reverse complement strand
ATCGAGCAAGAGGTCAGTACCCCGGGCAGCGCCTCGGACTTTGGTCCGCAGTTTTTGACGCGCAAGATCACCAGCACCGTGGCGGTCCGCTCCAACCAGGCGGTGGTCCTCGGCGGTCTCATCCAGGATCGGCGTAACAGCGACAAGTCGGGTGTCCCGGGGCTCTATGACACGCCCTATCTCGGCTTCCTCTTCGGGCAGCGTGGCAAGACCTCGGACCGCAGGGAGCTGGTGGTCGTGCTGACGCCCAAGGTGCTCGCCAACGACCAGGATATCGAGACGGTATCGAAAGATTTCCAACGCAAGCTGCGGGGGCTCGAGTTCAAGCTGTAGGGGCCTGTCCGCCGCACTCGGGCCCGCGCTCCGCAGGGGCGCGGGTGTGCCCCTCCTCTCCGGATCTTCCATGAACCCCGAAAAGGTCGTCTTCGGCTTCTTCATCGTCCTCGCCCTGACCCTCAATTTCGGGTTCTTCGTGGGCGAGATCGACAACCCCGCCCACCACGACAAGTGGGAGCTGTTCTCGGTGATCGTGGTCAACCTGATTGCCACCGTCCTCAAGTTCGGCGACCGCTCCCAGATGGGAGCCCTGCTGCTTGCCACCAGCCTGGTGGCCATGCTCCAGCTCCTGGCGGCGGCCCTGGTCTGGATGCTGGCGGTCTACGCCACCGATGCCGGCATGACCCCCGCCACCATGGCGGCCGTAGTCTCCCTGGCGGGCGGGGCCATGATCGCCAACGTGGTCTCGGTGGTCCTGCTGGTCATCGAGACCTTCATGCTGCGACGCTAGCCGCAACGGCGGCGGCGTCCGGGCGGGGGCCTTGGACCACATCTTCTTCCTCGTCATGCGGCGGATGCGCACGCCGCTGCTCGCCCTCATCGGCAGCTATGCCGTGGCCATCACTGGGCTGGTGCTGATCCCGGGCCAGGACGCCGACGGCAATCCGGCGGCCATGGGCTTCTTCCACGCCTTCTATGTGGTCGCCTACACCGGCACCACCATCGGCTTCGGCGAGCTGCCCACTCCCTTCACCGATGCCCAGCGGCTGTGGATGTCCCTGTGCATCTTTCTCACCGTTGGGGTCTGGATCTACGCGGTGGGCACCCTCATCGCCCTGCTCCAGGACAGCGCCTTCCAGCGCGCCCTGGCCGAGGGCCGATTTCGCCGGCGGGTCCAGCGCCTCCGGGATCCCTTCTACCTGGTCTGTGGCTATGGTCAGACGGGCGGGGCCCTGGTGCGGGCCCTCACCGAGCGCCATCAGCACGCGGTGGTGATCGACTCCGATCCGGAGCGCATCAGCCTGCTCGCCCTAGAGAGCCACCGGGAATATGTTCCGGCCCTTTGCGGGGATGCGCGGCGCCCCTCGAATTTGGAAGCGGCGGGGCTCAAGCACCCCCTGTGCCAGGGGGTGGTGGCGCTCACCAACGTCAACGAGGCCAACCTCAAGATCGCCATCGCCGCCAAGCTCCTGCACCCGGAGATCCAGGTGATCTGCCGGGCCGACTCCCACGACGTGGAGGCCAACATGGCCTCCTTCGGCACCGATCACATCTATGACCCATTCGACACCTTTGCCCTGAACATGGCGATCGCCATCGAGTCCCCCTGTCTCAACCTTTTGGTCGATTGGCTGGCGGGGATCAGTGGCGAGGCCATGCGGGAGCCCCTGTATCCGCCCGACAAGGGCCGTTGGGTCATCTGCGGTTACGGGCGCTTTGGCAAGGCGATGTACCGGCACCTCAAGGAGCAGGGATTGCATCTGACCGTGATCGAGGCGGAGCCCCACCGTACCGGGATTCCCACGGAGGGTGTGGTGCAGGGGCGTGGCACCGAGGCGGTCACCCTCGAGGAGGCCCAGATCCAAAGGGCCGTCGGACTGGTGGCGGGCACCGACAATGACGCCAACAACCTGTCGATCCTCATGACCGCCCGGACCCTGAATCCCCGGCTGTTCGTGGTGGCACGCGAGAATCACGCAGACAACCACGAGCTCTTCGAGCGGGCCGGCGCCCACGTGGTGATGCACCCCTCGACCATCGTCGCCCACCGTATCCGGGTGCGGCTCACCCTTCCCCTGTTGTCCGAGTTCCTCACCTACGCCCGTTACTACGACAACGCCTGGGCCTGCGAGCTGATCAGCCGCGTCGCCGCCCTGACCCACGACAAGGCGCCTCACGTCTGGCAGATCGAGATCAACGAGGAGCAGGCACCGGCCGTCCGCGAGGTGGAGCGCCGGGGCTCCCCCATCACCCTGGGGCTCGTGCTGCGTGACCCGCGGGATCGCGACAGGAGCCTGCCTGCCATTGCGTTGATGCTGGAGCGCCAGGACCAGCGCCAGGTCCTGCCTGAGCCGGACAAGCGGCTGCGCAAGGGGGACCAGGTCCTGTTCTGCGGTCGGGAGGAGGCCCGCTTCCTTCTCGGGCGGACCCTTCAGGATTCCCATGGCCTGCACTACCTGGCCACCGGCGAGGACGCCCCGGAGGCCTGGGTCTGGCGCCGCGCGGCGCGCCTGCGCAGCGCGCGGGCCGCCGGCGGGGATGAGGACGACCGGCATCTTTAGCCTTGGCAATCCCTTGCGGATGCCGTATCTACTGACGGACGGGCGATCCTGGAGGTGACCTGGGACGTCCCCTGACGGTGGGCCCATCCCGGCTCTCGACCAGCGAGGATCTCAACATGAACCCGATCATGACCCGACTCGCCCTGGACCATCACCGGCTCGCCCGGCTCCTCGACCTGTTCGATCACCTGCTCGATCGCTTCCACGAGGGTGATGAGCCCGACTACGAGCTCATGGCCGAGATGCTGGAGTACATGGCGAGCTACCAGGACACCATCCACCACCCCACCGAGGACCTGATCTTCCGCCGCGCCTTGGACAAGGGCGTGCAGCGGCGCGACGTCTTCGATGTCTTGCGCCACCAGCACGATCGCCTGCCGCAGCTCAACAAGCGCTTCCGCCAGTCCCTCGAGGGTATCGTCCATGAGGCGGTCCTGCCCCGGGAGGAAGTGGAGGCCCAGGGGCGGGAGCTGGTGAATACCTTGCGCGAGCACATGACCATCGAGGACCAGGAGGCCTTTCCGATTGCCCTGGCGCGCCTGGGGGAGGCGGATTGGGAGGCGGTCGAGGCCCTGGCGCCCAGCGCCGACGACCCCCTGTTTGGGGTCCCGGACCCTCTGCGCTTTCGCGCCCTGTTCCAGCGCCTCGCGCTGCAGGCCGGGTCCTGACAGGGTTCCATGGGCCTCGACCCGGAGACCCGCTGCTTCGCCCTGCGCCGGGTCAATCCCTTCCTGGGGGTGGTGGCGGTGGTGAAGACACCCACCGCCCGGGCCCTGAGCGTGGATGGGCTGCGCTGGCAGATCCAGATCCTGGCGCACCCGCCCCGCGGCTTGTGGCCTGGTGGCGGGGAGCAGGAGGGGCTTCGCTACTTCCGATTCGGCCTCTGGTCAGAGGCGGAGGGCATGACGCGCGTGCCCTTGAACCCCATCCTGGACGCGGGTCTGATGGTCGCGGAGTCGCAGCGGCTCATCGCTGAGGTCCAGTCGGCGGCGCCCAGCCTGCCGTTCCCGCTGGGGCCGGAGCTGGAGCTCTGGCTGCTGGACGAAGAGGCGCTCCCATTGGCGCTGTTGGCGACCGCCCTGCCCCAGACAGACCTGGATGAGGCCGCGTCAGGGGACTGGACGGCGGGTGGACGCGGGGATGAGCGGCCCTTCGTGTCGCCCACCCTGGCCGCCCAGGGACTGGTGGAGCGCGACGCGAGCGGCCGCCGCTATCATGTGGAGACCCTGGAGCGACTGGTCTCGCAGCGGGCGGGTACACGTCGGCGCAGCCAATGGTTTCGCATCCAGGGGGACGAGGCCCTGGGTCTGAATCACCGGGTGGAGCCGGACCTCTGG
>JBLMWY010000098.1:0-16153 GCA_050257475.1 Bdellovibrio bacteriovorus | reverse complement strand
CAAGCCGTGGAGCGCGTGGTCAATCACATGCGCGCCGAGGGCGCCGAGGTGACGGGCACGCTGCTTCAGGGTGAGCCGGCCACCGCCATCACAGCGGTCGCCGGGGAGGTCGGGGCCGACCTGATCGTGACCGGCAGCCACGGCCGCACGGGCCTGGAGCGGGTCCTGATCGGAAGCACCTCGGAGCGCATCCTCAACGCCACCGAGTGCGCCGTGCTAGTGGTCAAGGCGGCCTGAGCCGCATCATCAACGGGGCAGGGATGCCCCCGGCCTCAGAGACGGTTCGGCCCCGCCCCTAGGCGTGGCGCCCGGTTACCCCGGCGTGGCCGGTGATCCATTGGCGCAGCCAACGGCCGAGGCCCACCCCCTCGCCTCCGGGCTTGGCCTGGATCGTCATGAGCTCGCAGCGGCTCCGTCCCCCGATGGCCGCCGCGAGCCCCGCGCTCGGGCTCAAGGGGCCGAGGCGCGCGGGGCCCATCAGGCAGTAGCGAGGCTGGAGCTCGACCACCAGGGCCGCCAGCGTCGCGGTCACGGGGCCTGTCTCGACCAGGACCTCCACCCAACCATTGGGCAGATCCAGATGGTTGATCATCCCCACCAGCCAGGCCCGGGCGTAACGCGTCATCGATTCCCTCAGGTCCCCGGGGCGCTGGGGGAAGGTGTGATCGGCTTCGTACCCCGCCGCGTCGTCCACCACATGGGCCACCGCGAGGCGGGCCTGGCACAGGGCCGCCAGGCGCGCGGCCTGCTCGATGACAGCGGCCGCGCGGCGGTCGAGATCCACGGCGGCGAGAATGATGGGCTGGGTGGTCATTTCACTGGTTCCTCCGTCGGTTTGGGTAGAGGGCCGGGCCCCTGGGTTGAAGGGCGTCGACCGCTCAGGTCGCGGCGGGTTGGGCCAGGGCCTCCCAGCGGGGCGTCTCGCCCTGGGCCGCGGGCCTCGCCTCCTGTTTGCCACCTGGCTTGGTGGCGCACTCTTTGAAGATGCGAGCGGTGCAGGTCCGGCAGATCTCCGGGTCGACCCGCGAGGTCGCCCAGGCGATGGCCTCGGTCTTGCCCGTGAACAGGTTCTCCTTGCCGATGGCTTCCAGATAGCCGCCCCGGGTCAGGGGCTCGCAGACCCCGGGCTTGACGCGGATGAGATAGAGCCCACCCCCCAGCTCGCGGCGTCGCTTGGCCTCTTGCTCCAAGAGCTCGGCCCCCGCCACATCGATGAAGTTCACCCCGCTCGCGACAATCGCCAGGTGCCGCTGACCCGGCTGCTTTTCCTCCATCTTGGCCAGGGTCTCCGCCACGTGGCTCACCGCACCGAAGAACAAGGAGCCGTCCAGGCGCACGAGCTTCAGCTGGGGACACTCGGGCAGGCTCGGGTCGGTGACGAAATCGCGGTTGGCGCTGCGTGGATCGGGCACCCGGGTGACCAGCCGGGGCTTGGATGTCCGGTTCAGATAAAGCCCAAGGGACAGGAGGACCCCCGCCATGATGGCGAACTCCAGCTCCAGGAACAGGGTGGCGAAGAAAGTCACCGCCAGTACGCCGGTCTCCGAGCGGCTGGTGCGCAGGATGTTGCGGATGGCATGGAAGTCGATGAGGCCCCAGGCCACCAGGAACAGGATGGCGGCCATGGCGGCGTTGGGCAGGTAGGCCGCGAGGGGCGCCACCAACACCACCACCCCGGCGAGCAGACCCCCGGCGAAGACGGCGGCAAGGGGGGTCTGGGCCCCGGCCTGGAAATTGAGCCCGCTGCGGTTGAAGGAGCCGGTGGCCACGTAGGCGGAGAAGAAGGAGCCGGCGATGTTCGAGAGGCCCTGGCCGATGAACTCCTGGTTGCCATCGATGTGCTGATGGGTGCGTGCGCCCAGGGAGCGGGCGATGGAGACGGCCTCGGTGAGGGCGAAGAGGGTCGCCGCCAGGGTCACGGGGGCGAGCTGCTTGATGGTGTGCAGGGAGAAGTCCGGAATGGACAAGGGCGGCAGTCCGGCCGGCAGGGCGCCGACGGTGCGGATGCCCGTGGCCTCCGGGCCGAGCATCTGATTGAGCGCGACGGCAATCAGGCTGCCGCCGACCATGGCCGCGATCATATAGGGGAAGCGCGGGAACCAGTGGCGCACGGCGAGCCCCAGGACCAGGGTGGCCACGGCGACGCCCGTGACGTAGGGGTTGGCATGCTCGAGGTTCAGGAGCAGGGTTCCGAGCATCTCGTGGAAGTGCAGCCCCCGCGCGATCTCGACCCCGAAGAAGTTCTTGAACTGATTGGCGGCGATCAGGAAGGCGGC
The DNA here is from genome assembly GCA_050257475.1 of Bdellovibrio bacteriovorus. GTDB lineage: Bacteria > Pseudomonadota > Gammaproteobacteria > Chromatiales > Chromatiaceae > Thiodictyon. The sequence continues at coordinate 13,877 of JBLMWY010000098.1, read as the reverse complement.
GCCCGCGGTGAAGCCCACCACCACCGAGTGGGAGATGAAGTTCACCAGGCTGCCCAGGCGGGCCATCCCCATGATGAGCTGCAGGACCCCGACCATGAGGGTCAGGGTCAGGGCGAGGCGCACATAGTCGGCACTACCCGGCTCGGCGAAGACGCTCAGGGAAGAGAAGACCACGATGGAGGCCGCCGTGGTGGGCCCCGAGACCAGGTGCCAGGAGGACCCCCAGAGGGCCGCCACGATGGCGGGGATTATGCCCGCGTAGAGCCCGTACTCCGGTGGCATCCCGGCGATGGTGGCGAAGGCCACGCCCTGGGGCAGGACCACCACGGCCCCGGTGAGCCCCGCCAGGAAGTCGGTCTTCAGGGTCCGCCGGTTGACCCGGTGCCGCCAGCGCAGGAAGGGGAACAGGGTCAGAAGCCAGGGCGGAAGGACAGGCCCCCTGGACCGTTCAGGCCCCGGTGGGGCCGCCGCAGGTGCGAAAGACATCAGGTAGACCTCACGAGATGGTCGACGGGCAGACAGGCCAAATTTAGGGGAAGTCCCGTCAAGGAGACGTCAAGGGGACGTGAAGGAAACCTCAAGCCAGCCTCATGGTGGGTCAGGATCGATGGAATTATGGGCGGGCTGAGCCCTTGATCGGTGACGCGACGGAGCGGTGACGGAGGCGCCCGAGACGGTCAGCGATGGGCGACCCGCTGCAGGAAGCGGCGGGTCCGCTCCTCCCGCGGCTCCCCGAGCACCTGCTCGGGCGGGCCCTGCTCGACGATCAGGCCGGCGTCCATGAACACGACCTGGTCGGCGACGTACCGGGCAAAACCCATCTCGTGGGTGACCACCAGCATCGTCATCCCATCCTCCGCCAGGCCTCGCATGACCCCAAGCACCTCCCCCACCAGCTCCGGGTCCAGCGCGGAGGTGGCCTCGTCGAAGAGCATCATCTCTGGGTCCATGGCCAGGGCCCGGGCGATGGCCACCCGCTGCTGCTGGCCGCCCGAGAGTCGGGACGGATAGTCGTGGATCTTCTCCGCGAGGCCCACCCGGGCCAGCACCGCGCGGGCCTTCGCCTCGGCGAGGGCGCGGGGCCGCTTGAGCACGCCGCACTGGGCGATGGTGAGATTGCCGAGCACGCTGAGGTGCGGAAAGAGATTGAAGTGCTGGAATACCATGCCGATGCGCGTGCGCACCCGATCCAGGTCGCAGTCGGGTCCGCCGATATCCTCCCCGTCGATCAGGACGCGCCCGGCGCTCGGCTCCTCCAGCCGGTTGACGCAGCGCAGCAGGGTGGACTTGCCCGAGCCTGATGGCCCGATCAGGCAGGCAACCTCCCCGGCCGTCACCGCGAGGTCGATGCCGCGCAGGACCTCCAGGCCGCCGAAGCGCTTGGCGAGCCCGATCAGCTCGATGGCCGGGGTCCCACCGGCGCTCAGGGTACGCTTACCAGATGCGACGGCGGGATTAGCCATGGCCTTGCGCCCGCTTCTGGCGCCGCTCCAGCAAGGCCACGGCTCGGGTGAGCGGCAGGGTGATGGCGAGATACACCAGGGCCACGGCGACCAGGGGTGTGCCGTTGAAGGTTTCGGCCACCGCGTCACGGGCGAACTTGGCGAGCTCGATGGTCTCGTCGGTGGTACCGAGCACAAACAGCAGGGACGTGTCCTTGAGCAGCAGCACCAGCTCGTTGGTGAGCGGCGGAAGGATGATCCGGAAGGCCTGGGGGATGATGATGAACGTCATGGCCCGAGCGTGGCTCATCCCGAGCGAGCGCGCCGCCTCCATCTGCCCCTTGGGCACCGCCTCGATCCCGGCCCGGATGGTCTCGGCGAGATAGGCCCCGGTGACCATCGCGAGCGCCAGGCTGCCCGGACCATAGGTCCCCGGTACCCGCACCTGCAGCGCGATCGGCAGCACGAAGCCGATGAGCACGATGGTGATGAGGGCGGGCAGCCCCCGAAAGACCTCGATGTAGCAGATGGCCGCCCAGCGGTAGGGCGCGGCTCTGGAGAGCCGCATCAGCGCCAGCACCAGGCCGATGGCGAGCCCCCCCGTGAAGCCGAAGGCCGTGAAGATCAGGGTGTTGCGAGCCGCCCGGGTCAGGATCTCGGGGAACAGGTCCAGGAAGATTCCGGGATCGAAGAAGTTGGCCTGCAGCCGCTGCCAGTCGATGGCGACGGCCAGCCAGGCGAGCAGGGCCAGGGTGGCGCCGTAGACCCCGTAGCGGATCAGGCGGGCGCGTTGGCGGCGCGATGGCATTGTCCTTTCATTGCCCCCTGAGAACGCCTTGGAGTCACTGATCGTCGGGCTGACCCGCGGCTGGCTGGTCAGGGTTCCCCGAACCAACGTCGGTAGATGGCCTGATAGCGGCCAGACCCGCGGACCTCGGCCAGCGCCCGATCGAGCGCGGCGACGAGGCCCCCATTGTCCTTGGCCACCGCGAATCCGTACTGCTCCCCGGTCTTGAAGGTCTCGCTGACCTGGAACTGGCCCCCCGCGTTGAGTGCCCTGTACTGGTTAACCGGGAAGTCCTGCAGTACCGCGTCGATGTCCCCGGAGACCAGGGCGCTGAAGAGGTCCTCGGCCCCGGGAAAGGCCTTCACGACCGTGCCCTCCGGCGCATGGGTCTTGGCATAACGCTCGCCGGTGGTGCCGGATTGCACCCCGATGGACCTGCCTTTGAGGTCCTCCAGGCTCGTGTAGCGATCCCTGTCCTCGGCCCGCAGCAGGAGCGACTGATCGGCGTCGAAATAGGGCTCGCTGAAGGCCACCTTGCGCCGGCGCTCCTCGGTGATGGTGGTCGCCGAGGCAACCAGGTCACAGTTGCCGGCCGCGAGGGCGGGGATGATGGCATCGAAGGGCGTGGCCCGGAAGTCGGCGGTGAGACCCAGTCGCTCGGCGAGTGCCCGGACCAGCTCCACGTCGAATCCGGTCAATCCCTCGGCGTTGCCTTTCTCGATGAATTCGAAGGGGGCGTAGGGGATGTCCGAGCAGACGGTAAGCCGGCCTTGGGCCACGAGCCGCGCACCCTGGAGCGGGTCTGGCCGCTCCCCGCGGGCGGCGGAGGGCTGGGCCCCTGGACGCTCGGTCGTGCCCGCATCCGGATCTGGGGAGCAGCCGCCGAGGGCCAAGAGGCTGCCGAGGAGCAAGAGCAGGGTGAGGCGGCGGGTCACTGGGGTGCCTCCCGTGGGGCTGGGACCCTCACCCTAGCACAGGCGGGGGCAATGCGGCTTCGGGCACCAGGGCGCAGGGCTGGGCCGCCGGACGCGTCACCTGCCCAAGGCGACGCCAGTCGCTTGGATCCGTGGAGCGCGTCACCCGCGCTCGATACCTCGGCTCACCAGGCCTCAACCTGAGGACGTGATGGCAAGGCCTGACAGGCGAGGCGCAGGGTAGGACAATAGCCTCCGCGCGCGACTTTGACCATCGAGGCGGGGCCGATGCAGGTTTGGTGGGCTGAGTATGGGGCGGATCTGTTGTGGGTGGTGGCGGGGGTCCTGGTCCTCGCCGTTTATCACCTTTACCTGCGCCGGTGCTCAAGGCGCGACCCGCACTGCACCATCCAGAGCGTGAATCGGGGGGCGCGCCGGGCCTGGGTTGACCACATCATGAGCGACCCGGGCCACGGGATCCTCGCCGTCCAGACGCTGCGCAACTCCACCATGGCCGCCACCTTCCTCGCCTCCACCGCGGTGCTTCTGCTCATGGGCGTGCTGAGCCTGAGCGGCCAGGCGGATAGGCTGGCCGATAGCTGGCATGTCCTCAATGCCTTCGGCTCGCGCCACCCGGGGCTCTGGGTGGTCAAGCTCCTGGCCCTCACGGCGGCCTTGCTGGTGGCCTTCTTCAGCTTCGCCATGTCGGTACGGCTGTTTAATCACGTGGGCTATCAGGTGAACCTGCCGCCGGCGATGCGCCCGCCGGCCGTGACCCCGGCGCAGGTGGCCCGGCACCTCAATCGGGCCGGCTCCTACTACAGCATCGGCATGCGTGCCTATTTCCTCTCCGTACCCCTGATCTTCTGGCTCTTCGGGCCGCACCTGATGGCGCTATCCAGCGTCGTGCTGGTCGTCGTCCTCTACCACATGGATCGGGTGCCGGCGCCACCGGAGCCCTGATCGAGCGGGCGCGGGCGCTGCCCATAACCTACCAACCCACCGGCCGAAACGGGTCACTGTCCGCGCCTCAGACCGAAGGAAAAACCCTCCCGAGCCTTCTCGATCAGCGGCGGGAAGATCTCCAGGTAGTCACGGACGACGCCGAGGTCCGCGCTCCTGAAGATGTTGGCCTGATTGTTCTGGTAGCCGTAGATGAATCCGCCGCCGAGCTGGCGGAACGTGAGTGGACAGCCCAGGGTATGGATCACCGCCCCCGCGCGTAGCCCCCCTCCGGCAGCGTCCACAGCTCCTTGACGCCGAGGGACTAGGCTTGGGGGTTGCGACCCTCGTCCAGCCGCTGTCGGCGGATGAGCTCCTTGGTCAGATGGTCGCAGGCGCCTTCCGCGAGCAGGGTGATCCGGGCGCGCACATCCGTGCCGGGCTGTTAGGTCTCCTTTGGCCTTCCGTCCGGGTCGAGCCCGGTGTCGTCGGTGCGCACGCCGACCACGCGATCGCCGTCATACAGGAGCCCGTGGCCGGCGAAGCCGGGGAAGACCTGGACGCCCTTCGCCTCCGCGATCTCGGCGAGCCAGCGCGTAAGGTGGCCCAGGGACGCGACAAAGCACCCGCGGCTTCCCATGTATGGGGGATGGAACGGCAGATCGAAGGCGGACTGGGCGCTTAGGAAGACCATGCGGTCCACCGAGACCGAGGACTCGAACGGGAGCGCCGTGTCGGGGACATCGGGCAACAGCTCGCGCAGGCTGGGGGGATTCACCACCGCGCCGGAGAGACTGTGCGCACCGATGGCCGATCCCTTCTCGATCAGCAGGATATCGCGGAGCGTGCCGGGTGGGCGATCCGTCCGATGTATGCCCGCGGCGAGCCCGGCCGGGCCGCCACCGACGATCTGCACATCCACATGGATGACGTCACGTTCCACCAATGGCCCCCATCTCGATCCTGATTGAATGCCGAGACGGCGTTTCTTCCGCATCCCCTCAGAGACTCAACCGCACCCCAAGCTCCAGGACCCCTGCACCAGGGCGATGAGGGCCAGGATGCCGCCCTCGCCCCGACTGTCCGCCCGCAGGTGAAGGGGAGGGTACTTGAAGCTCACCAACACGACCAGGGACCAGGGCACGAGCGAGAGCAGGCCGAGGACATCAAGCGGCTCGACCGGGACCGGATGGGGCGCGTTGGCGAACACCGCCTGGATGGCATGGAGTGGGCTGGTGCCGATGTCCCCGAAGGCGATGCCCAGGGCCGGCCGGGGACAGGGTGCCCAGTCGTGGGGGGCTGGCGGCTGGTTGGCGGATACGGCATCCATGGATACCCCGAGACCTCCCCCAGACACGCCAGCCTTGGAGTCTACTGCATAGTATTCGTTCAGGTTTCTCTGGGTGGCACACCCCGGCCTTTCGTCACCGACTTCTCTAGGGATTCGAGGCGCCGCATCTGCTCCTCAATCAGATGCATCATGTCCAGCAGCTCCTTGGATCGGAGCCCGTCCAGCTTCTCGTGCAAGGCCATGATCTCGATCTCCGCACGCAGATTCACCTCGAAATCGTTCCGGGCATCCAGCCGGTCTTTGGCGGCCTGGCGGTTCTGGCTCATCATGATGATCGGTGCCTGGACCGCCGCCAGGCAGGAGAGGATGAGGTTCAGCAAGATGAAGGGGTAGGGATCGAAGGGCTTGCCCATGTCCTCATTGACCGCCATCCACACGATCAGCGCGGCGAAGAACATCCCGATGAAGACCCAGCTGCCGCCGAACGACGCTACCTTGTCGGCCACCCGCTCTCCAAAGGTCAGCTGGGCCTCGAAGTCCGCGTTCACGTCGCGGGGCGCATGGCGGCGGCCAAGAAATCGAGAAACCAGCCGCCTCTCTAGCTCGCTTGCGCGTCTGAGTTGAGCCTCGATGCTGGCGCCGTCCCCCAGGGTTCCTTCCGGAGCGACAAGCCCCGTCGCGGCCCCGAGGCGCCGCAGGAGGCGCAGGCAGGCAAGGAGTGCCCCGGCCCCACTCAGGGCGATTAGGACGTGGCCGATGAGGTTCTCCGGCGTGAGCACATGGAGCTCCCTGAGAAGCCAGCCGCCGATGACCGCGCCGAGGCAACCCGTGGTCAGATCGCCGATGATTCCGTATTCACGGGAGCTGCGCATCGCGAGGCGAGCGATCCAGCCCGCGAATAGGCCGGCGACGATCCAGATGGCAACGCTGTAGACAGACATGGTTGTGTGGCCTCGAGCTGACTGCGGCGGTCGGCCGCCGAAGGGTGAAGATGCCTGGTGCGCTCCCCGTCGATCAAGCTCGCCGACGCCAATCGGAATGGGAAATCGCAACCGCCCTGGTGGCGTGGCCCAGAATCGTTCCGCGCCCCTTGGAACGGGTTTGCCCTGCCGGTCCATGATCCGAGCCAGGCGTGTAATCGGATCTCGGGGCATCGGCGAAGAATCGACCAGCGCCGCGCGGCCCTTCCTCCTCGATTTTGGCGACGAAGGCTCCAGCCTGAGGTGGAAGCTCAGGCGCGTTCCTAGGCGTAATAGGCGACCGCAATTCCGCCCATCAGGAGCAGGGTAAGGGAGCCCAGGAACAGGACGTCGATGGCTCCGGTCCACCAACGCAGCCGCGCCGACTGCAGACGCCGGAGCGTGAAGAAGACGAGGTAGCAAACACGGACGAACCCGAGCGCGGCGAACAGGAACATGTCGTCGGCAACTGTCTCGACCTGTGGGCCGGACACCTAGAGATCGGCGATTCCGACCAGCGCCAGGCTGAGACCGGCCAAGGTCCCGCTCGTCGCCAGGAGGGTCTTTGATCGGCGCTTCCTCTTAGGGACACGCGATCCGCCGCTTCATGTCGTCATCGCAGGGCATCGAGATCTGAACCGAAGGCGCGGTTGGCGATTCGTGCGGGAGCACCACGGTTCTACCCGCATAGCGAACTGTGGGAGGTCTGGACGGGCACGGCCAGCCTCGGCTGAGGGCTCTTGTGGGACCGCCGGCTCGTCGGTATGTTTCCGCGGTCATGCAACCGGCTCGCGAACATGCCCTTGCCGTCTTGAGGATGCTGCTCTGCGTCGGGGTCCTGATCGCCTCGGCCACAGGTGCCGATGACGTTCAGGGGAACTGGGCGCGAGTGAATGGCCACTGGATGTACTACCTGCGGGTCGGCGCAGGTACCCCCGTGCTCTTGTTGCACGGGGGTGGTGACTCGGGGGTGGGCTCCTTCGCCAAGCAGATCGACGATCTGGTGAACGGGGGACATCTGGTGATCGCGCCGGATCAGGTGGGGCAGGGGCGCACCCCGGACGTCCCGGGCCCTTTGACCTACGAGGGGATGACGGAGGACACCGCTGAGCTCCTACGCCAACTCCGGCTCGGCCCGGCCAACGTGGTGGGATTCAGCGATGGGGGGATCGTCGGTCTCATTCTGGCCGCCCGCCATCCCGATCTGGTGCGCCGGTTGGCGGTGAGCGGCGTCAACATCTCGCCCAGCGGGCTGCGGGAGGGCGAGCTGGATGCCTTGAGGGCCGACGGCGACGCCGAATCGCCCGGCGCCGAGACCGAATCCACGAGCTCGAAGCTGCGCGCTCTTTGGCTTAACGCCCCCACCGACGAGGACATCGGTGAGGACGCTCTGAGAGAGATCCGCCAGCCCGTGCTGATCATGGCCGGAGACCACGATATGGTGCGGCTGGACCATACGCTCGCCATCTACGATGTCCTTCCTAACGCCCAGCTCTTCATCCTTCCCGATACGGGACATGGTACCTTTGCCAGCCGATCCGACTGGGTCAACCCGGTGCTGCTCGGGTTTCTCGGCGGCTCCTGATCCGCAGGCCGATCCGTATCACGCATCGAATCTCGGGTTCCTCGTCGAAGTGCCGCCCGAGGCGCGACCCGCGCTGCCCCCATTTGCACCCGCTGACGCGGCGAGGGTGTCGCTCCCACCGCCGGCGCGGGAAGTAGAAGAATCCGTCGCGACGGCGATGCATACACCAACAGGCCCTGGGGGCTGACGACGCTGTCCTTGCAAACCACGACGGGAGGGGTCGCCCAGGGAGGACACCGGTCTCCGCCCGTGGGCCGCCTTTGCCGGCCCCGTGCGGGCCCGCGAACTCTTGCGCCCGGGCTCGATCTGGCTCCACTGTGACCGAGGTCGATCTCGGCGTTCGGTCATTTCGGCCGGCGTAAGCGGCGTGAGAAGAACGCGCACCCCGCCCGATAGCCGCCTCCAAGAGCAGGGGTGTACGCTACCGCTGTGAAAACCACCATCAACGAGTCGCAAGCCGGCATTCCAGCCGACACCAAGCGGGCTCGCGCATCCGACCCCCAGGCCGGCGCCGTCTCCCTGCTGCACTGGCTGCGGCGATTGGTCCCGCCGCTGCTCGTGCTGGCCACGCTGGTCATCGCCTGGATAGAGCTCCAAGGCTTCGATTTCGCGGCCCTGCGCGAGAGCGTGCGGCAGGTGCCGATTCCCACCCTGCTGGGGCTTCAGGCCTTGGCCTTGGTCGCCGTCCTGGAGATGGCGGCCTACGACTGGTGGGTGAGCCGCCGGCTTCAGGTGTCGGTCCCACACGATCGGCTCCTGCGCTATAGCTGGGTGGCTAACACCACCAACAACCTCATTGGGCTCTCCGGCCTGGCTGGATCCGGGGTGCGCATCCTGCTGCTCACCCGCGACGGGGTGCCGGCAAGGACCGCGGCCCTCTACGCTGGCATCATCATGCTCGCCGTGCCCGTCGGCTTGTCGGTGCTGGTCCTGGTGGCCTTAATGGCTGGGCACGGGGATCTGCTGCCGCAGGCCTTGCCGGGCTGGGCCCTCCATGCGGTGCTGGTCGCCTACGGTGCCTACCTGCCCGGCTTCCTGGTCCTGGCGCAGAGCCGCACCCTCCTGCGCCGGGTGCTCCACAGCGACGCGCGATTGGGCTGGGCCGGCGGGCTGGCCCTGGTGGGGATCTCGGTCCTGGACTGGGTCCTGGCGGTGGCCGTGGCCTGGTCCTGCCTCCTGGCCGCCGGTGCCCAGGTGGACCTGGGCACCTTTGCCGCCGCCTTCGCCTTCGCGGCTACCCTGGGCATCTTGAGCCTGATCCCGGGCGGGCTCGGTGTCTTCGACGGCTCGCTCTTGGTGATGCTGAGTGCCGCGGGAACCTCGGCCGAGTCAGCGCTGGCTGGCCTGCTGCTCTTTCGGCTGGTCTATTACCTGGTTCCCTGGTTGATCGGGGTCTATCTCGGCTCGGCCCTCATCGGCGAAGGGGCCGCCCTGGGGCTCACCGGGGTGGCGCGGCGCTGGCAGAACAGCCCGCTGCTGGGGCTCCTGCGTCTTCCGGTGGGGTTCCTGGCGGGTCTGGGCGTGCGCCTGTTGGGTCTCCTCACCTTCGGCACCGGGGTGGTGCTCCTTATCGCAGCCGCCCTGCCGGCGGTGGAGGATCGCGTTGAGCTCATGCTGCGCGTCCTTCCGCTACACGCCTTGGAGCTTTCGCACCTGTTGACCGTGGGAATCGGGGTGCTCCTGATCGCGCTCTCCCGGGGCATCGGGCAGCAGGTAAGGGGGGCCTATCTGGTGGCGATGCCGCTCCTGCTCGCCGGGGCGGGGCTCAGCCTGCTGAAGGGTGTGGACCTGGAGGCGTCCCTCTTCCTCCTGGCAGTGGCGGGCCTGCTGCGCATCCGCCGCGACGCCTTCTATCGGCTCTCCTACCCGCTCTTCGGGCGCCGCAGCGCGCTCTGGCTGCTGGCCCTGGCGGGGAGCGTGGTGGGTTACGGGCTACTCGGGGCCTGGGTCCATGGGGAGGAGGTGGGGGACGTCGGGCTGTGGCTCCAGGCCGATCCTTACCTCCATGTGGCCCGCTATCTGCGCTCGCTCCCGGTGGTCGTCCTGGTCCCGATCGCCTGGCTCGCCTGGGGCTTTTTCCGGATGCCGAGGCCGGATCTTTCCCCGCCCGATCGGCCGGGGCTGGTCCAGGCACGAGACTGGCTGGAGACCCATGGGGGCGGAAGCTTCGCCCATCTCGCCTTCATGGGTGACAAGCATCTGCTCTACGCCGCGGGGGGGCGGGCCCTGATGCTCGTGGGCCGTATGCGCAACCGCCTGGTGGCCCTGGGGGATCCCATGGGAGCCCCCGAGGCATTGGGCCGGGCGGTCGGTGAGCTGCGAGACCTGGCCGACCGCTATGACCTGGACCCGGTCTTCTACGAGGTGTCGGATGCCCATCTGCACATCTATCACGATGCGGGCTTTGCGCTCTTCAAGATCGGTGAAATGGGGATGGTGCGGGTGGAGGACTTCAAGCTCTCTGGCAAGCGCAATGACAACCTGCGGCATGGCGTGAATCGTGCCAAACGCGCCGGGGTGAGCATCGAGCTCCTGGAGCACCCCCTGGACGAGCAGGTCTGGACTGAGCTCAAAGGGGTGTCGGACGCCTGGCTCACGGAGCGGGGCAGCGCCGAGAAGGGCTTCTCCCTCGGGGCCTTCGATCGCGACTACCTCGCCTGGTCACCCATCTTCGTGGTCCGACACGCAGATGCCATTGTGGCCTTCGCCAGCCTGATGCCCGCTTATCAGGGCGGTGAAGAGCTCAGCATCGATCTGATGCGCCACCTCCCGGAGGCGCCGGCCGGGACCATGGACTATCTGTTCGCCGAGCTGATCGAGCATGCGCGCCAGGGGGGCTATCGCTGGTTCAACCTGGGCATGGCCCCCTTGAGCGGGGTGGGTCAGACGCGTTTCGCCCGCCCTCACGAGCGCCTGGCGGGCCTTGCCTACGATTACGGGAATCGGCTTTACAACTACAAGGGGCTGCGCAGCTTCAAGGAGAAATTCCACCCCCAGTGGCGGGGTCGCTACATCGCCTACCCCCTGTTCACGCCGCTGCCGACCGTGCTCGTCGATATCGCCGCCCTGATCGCCGGCGGCTACCGGCAAATCCTCGTGAGGCCTTGAATCCCCATGCGCCCCCGGACGCCTCCGCCGCGACGGATCCTGACCCTGTTGCTCACCGTGTTCGCCTGGGCGTTCGTGCCGCTATGCGGCGCTGTGCAGCCGGCCCCGTCCGAGGCGAACGGAACGGGGTCCGTCCACCTCGCGCGGCCCGGGTCCGCCCCCAAGGGGCTCGTCCTCTACCTGAGGGGCACCCCTGGCTGGGGCGAGGCCGCCGCCGAGCGGGCCCAGGACCTGGCCCAGCTGGGCTATGTGGTCGCCGGCATCGAGCCCGGCGCGCTTCGGCCTCCCACCGAGCCAGGGTCCTGTTGGGACCTGGCGGCTGAGCTGGCGGGTCTGGCCCGGCGGCTTGGCGCGGACGCGGCGGTGCCCCCTGGCACCCTGCCCATCCTGGTGGGTGAGGGTGAGGGGGCGGCCCTGGTTTATGCGGCGCTGGCCCAGGCCCCACCCCGGACCTTCCATGCGGCCCTGACCGTCGATTTCTGCCCCTCGGCCCCCTCGGCGGGGCAGTTCTGTCCGGTGGGGTCACCCCCTGCGGCGCTGGTAGAGGACGGCAGACTCAGGCCCGTTGAGCGGGTCGAGACCCCCTGGTTTGCCCTGGCTACCCAGGCCGGCGCGGCTTGCCCGGATCAGGACGCTGCCGACTTCGTGGCCCGGGTTGGCAATGCCCGGCTGGTCTCGGCGGGGGCTGGAACCGGTCCTGGTGCGGTGGGTGGGCAGGGCGCCGATCCACTCGCGGCGCTCCTCCAGTGGCTGGACCCGCGCATCCCCAATCAGGTGGCGATCGAGCAGGGGCAGAGTGACATTGCCGGTCTTCCCCTCACGGAGGTGCCAGCCACCAAGGAAGGGGAGCCTTTTCTTGCGGTCATGCTTTCCGGCGACGGTGGCTGGGCGGCCCTGGACCGGGCGGTCGCCGCGGAGCTGGCCGCCCAGGGGATCGGGACCGTTGGTTGGGACTCGCTCAGCTACTACTGGAAGGCCCGCGTCCCGGAAGAGGCCACTCGGGATCTCGCCCGGTTGCTCCGTCATTACCTTCACGTGTGGGGCAAGCGCCAGGTGGTCCTCATCGGCTACTCCTTCGGCGCCGACGTACTCCCCTTCCTGGTCAGCCGCCTTCCGCCCGATCTGCGGCAGTCGGTTGCACTCGTCGTGTTTCTGGGGTTGGGGCCGACGGCGTCCTTCGAGTTCCATCTGACCGATTGGCTCTCAAGCGCCGCCTCCGGCGACTCCCTGCCGGTACCGCCGGAGGTTCGGCGTCTCGCGCCACTCCCGCGCCTGTGCGTCTATGGGGATCAAGAGCGCGGGAGCCCGTGCCCAGGGCTCGGCGCGGATGGTGTCGCCGTGCAAGAGCTTCCGGGCGATCACCACTTTGGCGGGGACTATGCCGGGGTGGCCCGGCTCATTGTCGATGCCCTGAGCGCCGGCCGGCCCGAGGCCCGCTGAGGGATCGAAAGTTGGCCGACGCCCCGTGCCCCCGTCTCTGGAATCAAGGGGGACGCCTCACCCTACGATTCGCCCCTCCTGCTGGGCGGGCGTGATGCCCAACGGCCCTGGTCCCTGGATCTCGGCGAATCGCAGTCTGAAGCTCGTCCCTTCGCCGGCGCGGCTCTCCGCGCTGATCCGCCACCCCTGGTCGTCCGCGATGCGCTTGACCAGGGGCAGGCCAATCCCCTCGCCCCGCACGGTGCGGGGGCAGCCTAGGTCCCCCGAGAACAGGCAGTCGATCTCCTGCGCCGGGATGCCGGGGCCGGTGTCCTCCACCCGGACCTCTCGGTCGGTCAAGGTGATCCGGACCTCCCCCTGATCCGTGTAGGTGCAGGCATTGCGCAGCAGGTTGCCCAGGGCAATGGCAAGGAGGGGGCGGGCGACGCTCAGGACGGGCCTTGCCTCGATGGAGCACGTCAAGGCCACCGGCTTGTGCACCAGCAGCGGGCGGGCGAGCTCGACGCACTCCGACAGCACCTCGTCCACGGCGCAAGGGGTGGGGGGGCTGGTCTGACCCCGGCCCTCCCGGGCGAGCACCAGGAGCGCCGCGGTGAGGTCCGCCATGCCCCGGGCGGCCCGGGCGATGCGGTCCAGTCGCTCGCGGGTGCGGCCGGTCAGGCTGGGGTCGGACTCCAGGACCTCCAGGGCCCCTTGGATCACCGCCAAGGGGGTGCGCAGCTCATGGCTCACGCTGCCCACGAAGGTCCGCTCCCGCTCCACGAAGGCCCGTAACCGCCGCAGATAGCCGTCGATGGTGCGGGCGAGCTCTCCGACCTCGTCCTCGGGCAGGTCGGTCCCGAGGGGCGCCACGGGTTCGGCCGGATCTCGTCCCCGTACCCGCTCGGCGAGCCGCCGCACCGGGGCCGTGACCCGGTCGGCGAGCCACCAGCCGCCGGCGGCGGAGAGCAGGGCCGTGAGCGTCACCCCGATCGACAGCAGGAGCGCGAAGCGCCGCTCGCGCTCCGCCAACTGGGCGCGGCTGTGGAGCATGTAGAGCCTGAGCCCGGGGCCCTCGTGGACGGCCACCCGATAGCTCATTCCCTCGACCATTAGGGTGTGGCGCCCGGGCGGTAGGTCGGCGAGGCCAGGTGGGGGTTGCTCCCCCGGGGGGGCGACCCCTTGGCGCGGCCGCACCAGATAGCCTCGGAGGGTGGCGGTCTGGGGCGGCAGGGACTGGGGATTGCGGGAGAGCCGGGCCTGGTAGTCCTCCAGCTCCGCGCCCAGGGCCTCGTCGATCAGCCGGTGCTCCAGGTCCCGGGAGGCCCAGAGGAGCCAGCCGCCCAGGGCGAGGCTGACGGCGAGGCCGAGGAGTGCGAAACCCGCGGCCACCCGCAGCCGCAGGGTCGGCCTAAGCGGGCTCATCCTCG
>JBLMWY010000097.1:0-5061 GCA_050257475.1 Bdellovibrio bacteriovorus | reverse complement strand
GCTGCTGGTAGATCTCGGCATCCTGACCGAGCTCACTGGGCAGAAGAAGAACCGCATCTACAGCTACCAGGCATATGTAGAAGTGCTCTCCCGGTGACGAGGTCCCGCAATGCCACGGATCCCCGCGGCGTTGCTCGTAAGCTCAATGAGCGCAATTTTTGACCGACAATCGACCGCCAATAATTTTATTCAATGGATTAAAGCGCCTACCTCAAAAGACTTTCCGACGCGATGCGATCCCGCGTCGCCCCTTCCAGGAGGGCGACGGCCGACCGCACGTTCTCGGGGGCCAGGTGCGCGTAGCGTTCCGTCATGCGTACCGTCCTGTGCCCGAGCTGGTCGCCCCCCTGGACAGGCCCCGAAGACACCCGATACCGACAGGTGTGCACAGCCTCCAAACCCTGGTCCTTAGCATGTCCACGCGAACCCTATGGCTAGCCGCCGGCTGGCTCGGCGTGGCCGTCGTCACCTATCTCTCACTGGTGCCCAACCCACCCGAGATCGACCTGGAGGACGGCGACAAGCTGCAACACCTCATCGCCTATGCCGGCCTGATGCTGTGGTTTGCGCAGATCCAGACCGGCGGAGCCGATCGGCGGCGAACGGCGCTGCTTCTCGTCGGCCTCGGGATCGTTCTCGAGCTCGCGCAGGCCCTGACGGGCTATCGAACCCTGTCCGCCGCGGACATGGCGGTAAACACGGCCGGCGTCGCCCTCGGCTGGCTCGCCGCGCCGCCGCGGTCGCCCAACGGCTTTGACTGGGTCTCCGCCCGGCTGCGCCGCGACCGATGAGCGCCTGCGCCGACCCCGCTGTCCCCGCCGGCGGCGCTCAAGCCACCCCCGGGTCGAGATTCCTGAGCGGGCGCTGGCGAATCGCTTGCCGGTCGCGGCAACGACGGCGTTGACCACCGCCGGCACTGCGATGGTGGTTTGCGGATTCCGCCCCCCGGGGGCACCTTCTAGCGAGGGGACCGATCCCCCCAGATGGAGCACAACGTGGACCCGGCAGACTACCTGCGATTCACCGCGACCCTGACCCATCAACTGAGTCGCTACGACGACGTCCTGGCGCTGGTCGCCCTGGGGTCCATGGCGGCCCTAGACCCGCTTCCCGATCGCTTCTCCGATCACGATTTCTTCGTGATCGTGCGCTCGGGCACCCAGCCCTGGTACCGTGAGAACCTGCAATGGCTTCCCGAGCACGACCGCATCGCCTTCGCGTTTCAGGAGACCGCTCATGGCCTGAAGGTGCTCTACGATGACCGGCACCTGTTGGAGCTCGCGGTGTTCGACCCCGACGAGCTGAGGCTCGCGCGGATCAACCGTTACCGTGTCCTGCTCGATCGGGCCAATCTGACGCCCGTGCTGGAGGAGCTGGCCGCGCGGGAGAGCGCGCCTCCGACCGTCGATATCCGCTACCAGAGCAATCAGTTCCTGACCCACCTGCTCGTGGGTTTGTGGCGCTATCAGCGCGGCGAACGCCTGAGCGCCTTCCGGTTTCTTCGCGAGCTCGCCCTGCAGGAGCTCGTCCAGTTGACCTATGCCCTTGAGACGGCGGAGCGTCCGGACCTAAGGGACAACCTCGATCCGACACGTCGATTCGAGCAGGTATACCCGGAGATCGGCAGGGAGCTCGCCGCCGCATTGGAGCAGCCGCTCATCACCGGCGCCTCCCGGCTCCTCGATTGCTTCGAGCGCCTCACCGCCTCCCAGACGGACCGACCCCACCCGGTTATTGCAATGGTTCGCGAGGAGCTCATCGCGGCAAGGGCAGCGCGAGACTGACGGACCTAACCCGGCAGCGACCCTGAGGCGGCGCCTCGCGACCCGGTACCGACTAAAGGCCGGACCTTGAGCGGCCTCATCACCCGGCCCTCGAAGGCTCGTCGCGACGATACGGGGGCCGGTCTTGGCCGCGTGACCCGCTCCCGTCAACCCAGGTCGGCGCCGCGCCGGGCGAGCAACTCACGCAGGATGGAGCGATGGCAGCGGGCTTCGTCCTCGCAGTAGCAACCCACCGCGAAGTTGGTCTGATGCGACAATGCGGCCAGCAGGTCCAGCGTTCGGCGAGCCTCGGGCGCGTTCATCTCCGCGATGAACCGTCGCTTGAAGGCCTTCCAGGACTGGTCATCCGTGGGCCGGAGGGACTTCAGCAGGGCCTCACTCGGCGCGAGGTTGGGAAACCAGACGTCGTAGAGGTCTCGGCTGGCGTACTCCGCCTTCGGAACGCCGCGCGGGGGGCGACGGACAGTCCCGATGCGCAGACCTTCCAACTCCCCGCGAGGACTCCCCAGCCTGACGATGCGGACACTCATGGCGGCAACCTTTCGGTGAATCACTGATGGCCCATTTGGCCCAAGGACCTTGTGTCGGCCTACCTGAAGAGTGTGGCTCGCTCCCATCGGGCGTGTCGGCAGATCCAGGGTAGCGCCACCGAGGCGATCGGTGGAAAGGGGTTGGCAGGGGACGGCCGGCGCCCTCAGCCGCACCGATGGGCTGGAGGGTCCCGTGGACCGAAGGCGCCGCCGGAGCACCCGGCAGGGGTCAGTGAACTGCCCTTCGGCGGCACCTTGCTATTGCTGGTTGTCGCCTGTTGTTGATGTGGTTTCTCACGTTCGAGCAATAAGGCCAACTCTAGGTCCACAAAAGCAATTTTATGCACCGAAGCTGTGGATAACCCTGTGGATCTGACCTCGCTAGGGCCCCGCGAGGGGCTCTGCACATGACAAATTCTTCAGATTGGCGAGATTTTGATCAGCCATTTTGCCAGGCTAAATCAAAAACCTAGCGCCTGTCTGCGACGCTTGACCTTAGGCCGGCTCCATGGACCTCGCCTCCGACATCAATCTTGGGCTGGTGCTGCTTACCTTTGGGGCCAGCTTTGCCGCCTGCTTCTTCTCCAGCCTGGCTGGCGGTGGGGCCGGGCTCATCCTGCTGCCCGTGCTCCTCTTCACCGGACTGCCCTTCATCAATGCCCTGGCCAGCCACAAGCTGGCGGTGGGGTTCATCGGCATCGGCTCGACCATCCGCTATGTGCGGGAGGGCCTGATCGACTGGCGGGTCTTCTGGTGGACGGCCCTGGTCGGGCTACCCTTCGTCGTGCTCGGGACGCGCTTCGCCGCCGCGGTCCCCGGGGAGGTCATGGAGCCCCTGATCGGCGGGGTGATCATCGCCATGGTCCTGATCTCGTTGGTGAAGAAGGGGTCGGCCAAGGTCTCGCCCCCGGCACGGCTCGCCCCTCGGATGCTCGTGATCGGCTCACTGCTGCTGGTCCCGGCGGCCTTTTATTCCGGCTGGATCTCGGCGGGGAGCGGGGTCTTCACCACCTTCCTCTATCTCTGGCTGCTGCGCTACGACCAGCTCCACGCCACCGCCATGACCCTTTCGGCCAATGGCATCTTCTGGAACGGCGTGGGAGCGGTCGCCCACGTGACCATGGGCCACGTGATCTGGCCCCTGGCCCCGGGGCTCATCCTGGGGGCCCTGCTTGGCAGCTACGCGGGGGCGAGCTTCGGCATCCGACGGGGCAACCGATTCCTGCGCGTCTTGTTTCTGGGCACGGCGGCGGTTACGGGCGCGCTCCTCCTGTATCCGTGGTTGAGTGGCTCGCGCGGCTGAGGCCCGAGGCCGAGCGCCTATTCCCCGAGCCCGTCCGGGTCTTGGGGCACCGGTGCCGGGTCGGCGATGACGGTGCAGACGACCCGGCGGTCCGCGCGGGGTCCGTCCAGCTCGCAGAAGAAGATGTTCTGCCAGGTCGAGAGGCCCAGCTCCCCATCGATCAAGGGCACGGTCTCGGAGGGCCCCACGAGACCGGCCTTGAGGTGCGCGTCGCCATTTCCATCCTGGAGATCGTGGCGCCATACCCCGCGGGGGATGAGCCTGCGCAGGAGATCCAGCATGTCGGTCTGGACGCTGTCATCCCAGTTCTCCTGGATCATGATCGCGGCAGTGGCGCCCTGCGCATAGATACAGACCACGCCATCGCGGATGCCGCTCCCCGCCACCAGGGCCTTCACCTGGGGCGTGATGTCCACCAGCACCTCGCGGCTGTGGGTGGCGAGCCGGATCAGACCACGCATCGTTCGCTCCTATCGGGGGCAATCAAACCAAGTCAAGCCTGTCCGGCGGGCAGGGTCCGACGAGCCAGGGACCACGCCCTAGCCACGGTGACGTCCCCCCGGGTGGTTTGGGGAGGCCGGGACCCCAGAGGCCCAAAGCCCGTGCCGGCCTTGAGGTCGGCGCCCGGACCAGGAGGTGCACACCGAGCCTCCAGGGACGACCGGGGCCTGCGCCGCGGTCGGCTGATCGGCGCCAGGATCCTCTCCCAACCGGTGAAACCGGAATGCTTATGGGATTCGCCACAAGGCTATACTGCGCGGGTCTGGGGTTCACCACCAAGCTGCAACGTCCCTCAAGGGCCAAGACATCATTCCCCAAGGCCTGGCCGTCCGCCCATGCGCCTCATCTGGTCCCTGCTCAACGCCCTCCACGTCCCCATCACGCCGGACATCTGGGGCCGCTTCCTCCAGATGATGGGCGAGCTCGGCCGCTCCGAGGTGGGGCCCAAGGCCCGGGCCCTGCTTGCGATCCTGATCCTGTTCCTTTTCTCGATCAACGGGTTGAACGTGCTCAACAGCTACGTCAACCGGGACTTCATGACCTCCATCGAGAACCGGGACATGGACGGTTTCGTGTTCTATGCCCTGCTCTACATTGGGGTGTTTGCAGTCTCCACCGTGGTCGCCGTGCTCTACCGCTACGTCGAGGAGAGCCTTGGCCTCCTGTGGCGCAAATGGCTGACCGGTCAGGCGATCGACCGCTACCTGAGCGACCGGACCTACTTCCGGCTGCACGCCAACGGGGAGCTCCAGAACCCGGATCAGCGTATCTCGGAGGACATCCGCGCACTCACCGCCACCACCCTGTCCTTCGCGCTCATGTTCCTCAACGCGACCTTCACGGTGTTCGCCTTCTCCGGGGTCCTGTGGAGCATCAGTCCCCCGCTGTTCGTGGTGGCCGTGGTCTATTCCATCGCCGGCTCCCTGCTCACCATCTACCTGGG
>JBLMWY010000096.1:0-3449 GCA_050257475.1 Bdellovibrio bacteriovorus | reverse complement strand
CCCCCCGCAGGGCCACGAACAGGGCCCCGCTGCAGTCCCGACGGGTGTCGGTGACCACGGAATGGAAAGACGCGTCCGCGCCCAGAAGTCTCCCCCCGGCCGCCGCGCAGGCCTCGCGAAGGGTCCACATCAGTGGTGTCCCTCCCGCCATTCGCGCAGGGCCTCGACCACTTGGGCGCGGTCGCTGAAGTGCACCTTGAGCTCACCCAGGTCCTGGGTGGTCTCGTGACCCTTTCCGGCCACCAGGACCGCGTCCCCCGTCCCCGCCAGCGCGATGGCCAGCCGGATCGCGAGTCCCCGCTGCCGCTCCACCCGGACCCGGTCCGGGTGCGACAAGCCGCCCAGGATATCGGCGATGATGGCGTCGCCATCCGCGCCCCTGGGGTTATCGTCGGTCAGGATCAGTGCATCCGACAGCCGCTCGGCGATGGCGCCCATGAGCGGCCGTTCGCCCCGATCCCGATCGCCGCGGCATCCCACCACGGTGATCACCCGCCGGCCCCGATGGAGCCGCAGGCTGGTCAGGGCCTTCTCCAGGGCATCCGGCGTGTGGGCGCAGTCCACGACCACCAGCGGAGCCCCATCCCCCCCAAAGGATTCCATCCGTCCCGGCACACCCTGGACCTCGGCGAGCGCCCGCAGGGCCCGCTCCAGGGTTAGACCCCGGCTGAGCAGGACGGTGAGGACGGCCAGCAGGTTGCTGGCGCTGTCAGTTCCGATGAGCCCAGCCTCGAGGGCGCCGGACCCCAAGCTCGATTCGACCTCGATCCACAGGCCATGGGGCCTGGGCTCCACCCCCCTCGCCCGGATCCAGAGGTCACAGCGCCGCGGCGGCGTCGCCGAGGGGCTCAGGCTATAGCCCGCCAACCGAACCTCGGGCGCGAGCGCCCCCAGGGCCTCGGCATGGAGGGGGTCGTCCAGATTCAGCACCGTCCAGCGCAGCCCGGGCGCGGTTAAGAGCCGCCGTTGCATCGCGCCCCGGGGCCTGAGGTGGTTCTGGACGTCCAGGTGATCCGGGGCCTCACCGGTGAGCAGGGCGTGGCTGAAGCGGACGCCCGCGGCCCACCCCCGCTCCAGTGCCTGGGTGTCGATGGCCATCGCCAGGGCCCCGGCCCCCCGGCCCTGGAGCCCCGAAAGGGTCGCCTGAAGGGTCACCGCGTCCAGTCTTTCGGAGTCCGCCGGCCCCAGATCCCCCGGGAAGCCCGTACCGAGTGGGCCGATGATCCCGCACCGCAGCTCCGGCACCAGGGCCTGGGCGAGGAGATGACTGACGCTCGTCTGGCCGGTGGTCCCGGTGACTCCGAACACCTCCAGCCGGGCGCTCGGCTCCCCGTAGAAGCGGTCGGCGAGGGCGCTGGCGCGCCGATCGAGGTCGGCCACCGCCAGGACCGGGATGCCAATGCGCGCCTGCAGCAGGCCCAGGGCCTCGCGGGGCCAATCGTCGGTGGTCTGGGCCAGGATGGCGGTGGCGCCGCGCCGTGCGGCCTCCTCGGCGAATCCAAGTCCGTGCAGGCGTCTGCCCTGGCAGGCGAGGAAGAGGGTGCCTGGCCACAGGGTGCGGCTGTCCAGGCTGAGGGCCGATACCTGGCGCTCGGCGGCGGCCCCGGGCTCCGCGAAGCCCGCCACCAGGTCGCCGAGGCGCCAGGCGTGGCGCGATGCGAGGGCCGCCATCATGGGGTCGTCTGTCCCCCGGCGAGGAGCATCGAGGGCTGCGGGTCGTCGGGGGGGACGTTGAAGAGCCGCAGGGCCCCCTCCATCACCTTGGCGAAGACGGGCGCGGCCACGATGCCGCCGTAGTAAGACTTGCCCCGGGGCTCGTCGATCATGACCACCATGACCAGACGCGGATTGCCGGCCGGGGCCAGGCCCGCGAAGACGGATTGGTAGCGACCGGTGGTGTAGCCGCGCTTGCCGTTTGCCTTCTTGGCGGTGCCGGTCTTGCCGCCTACCCGGTAGCCCGGGATGGCGGCCCGTTGGGCGGTCCCACCGGGTCCGACCACCGTCTCCAGCATGGCGCGCACCGCCTTGGCGGTGTGCTCGCTCAAGACCCGGGTTCCCTCCGGGATCTCCTCGCGCTTGATCAGGGTGACCGGGCGTTTGATGCCGTCGGCGGCCAGGACCGAATAAGCCTGGGCGAGCTGCATCGCGGTGACCGAGAGACCATAGCCGAAGGCCATGGTGGCATGCTCGAAGGGCCGCCAGGCCTTGTGGGGGCGGAGGGTCCCGCGGGTCTCGGCGGGGAACTCCACCCCGGTTTTGTGCCCGAACCCAAGCTGGTCGTAGAGGGTCCAGAGACCCTTGTAGTCCATCATCTGGGCGAGCTTGACCGCGCCCACGTTGCTGGACTTGGTGATGATTCCGGTCACGTCCAGGGTGCCGTAGCTGTGGACGTCCCGCACCACCCCGTTGGCCACCGCATAGGACCCGCCGCCCGTGGCGATGCGGGTCGTCGGCTTCACCAGGCCCCGCTCCAGGACCGCGGCCACCACCAGGGGCTTGACGGTGGAGCCCGGCTCCATGGTGTCGGTCAGGGCCCGGTTGCGCCGCCGCTCACTGTCGCCGCCGCGCAGGTCATTGGGGTTGTAGCCGGGCTGGTTGACCATGGCCAGGACCTCGCCGGTGGCGACATCCAGGACCACGGCGGTGCCGCCCACCGCCTTGTGCTCCGCCACCGCGGCCTTGAGCTCCCGGTAGGCGAGGAACTGGAGCCGCCGGTCCAGGCTCAAGACCAGGTCCTTGCCATGGCGTGGAGGGCGGATCTGCTCCACCTCGTCCACGATGCGCCGGCGCCCGTCCTGGATCACGCGGCGCTGGCCGGGCTCGGCGGCGAGCCACTTGTCGTAGGCCCGCTCCATGCCTTCCTGGCCCCGGTCCTCGACATCGGTAAAGCCCAGGACATGCCCAAACACCTCGACCCCGGGGTAGTAACGCCGGTATTCGGTCTCGAAGTCCACGCCCGGGACGTCCCGGGAGGCGATCAGCTCCCGCACCGCGCGGGCCTCGTGGAAGCTCACGCGGCGCTTGAGATAGACGAAGGCCCGCTTCGGGTCCGCCAGCACCTTGGCCTCCAGCTCCTTCGTGTCGAGCCCCAGTGTCTTGGCCAGCGGCGGGATGGCATCCAGCCGGGTGGCGAGGAGCCGAGGGTCCGCCCAGACCGTTTCCACCGGTGTGCTGACGGCCAGGGGCTCTCCGTTGCGGTCCAAGATCATGCCGCGGCGGGCAGCGATCTCGCCGTCGCGCAGGTAGCGCGCGGCGCCCTGCTTCTGGAGGAAATCGGTATCGATGACCTGGCGGTAGAAGACCGCGGAGACCAGGGTTAGGGTCGCCAGGGACAGGGCGCTGAGCAGCAGCCGCCGGCGCAGCCTCAGGTTGGGTGGGGTGGGCTCGGTCTCTGGGCGTCGCGTGCGCCTTCTAGGGGATGCCATGGCCAGCCTCTTCAATCAAAAGGA
>JBLMWY010000095.1:0-8751 GCA_050257475.1 Bdellovibrio bacteriovorus | reverse complement strand
CCAAGGTGTGCGGGCGGATCTCCCTCACCAACCAGGCGTCCGCAACCTCGGGGGCGATCGCGTAGGGAGGACTCAGCCCGAAAGGCAACGCCGGACGAAAACCGGCCCGCGGGTAGTAGGCGATGTGGCCGAGGACAAAGACCAGGGCGACCTCGTGCGCCGCCAGCGCCTCGATTCCCGAGTGGATCAGCGCCTGCCCAACACCTCGACCCTGGAACCCGGGCACCACGGCGAGCGGCGCCAGGATGCTCGCGGGAACGACGGAACCCTCGCCGACGACGGTGGCGCCCGTGAGCAAGATATGCCCAATCGCCTTGCCGTCCGCCTCGGCCAGGAGACTCACGACGGGCGAGGCCGTCGGATCACCGAGCAGCCGATCCACCAGATCGGCCTCCGAGGGCGTCGGGAAGGCGGCAGTCTCGACCGCGCGGACGGCGGCGCGATCGTCTGGCCGGGCGACGCGGATCCTCATCTCGAATCCCTTTGATTACCACTCGGTGAAGCTTAGCGGCGAGAGCTGGCTCGGGCACGGCTCGCCGGGGCACGCCGTGAATACATCCCTGTAAGCTCCACGGCGCCATCCCTGGCGCCACCCAGCCGATTCTGACGCCGCGGGTTCCCCAGCGGAGGCCCAGCCGCCCGGTGCGATCGGTCGGCTGGCATCGGGCGGCGGACGGCCCGCGGAAGACTAGCCGACCCGCACCTCGATCTTGCGCGGCCTCACCTCCGCGCGCTTGGGGAGGCGCAGCCTGAGCAAGCCGTCCTTCAGGCTGGCGTCGATGTGGTCGATGTCCAGCTCGCTGCTCAGGGCGAAGCTGCGGCTGTAGCGGGTCGCGCGCACATCCGCGTAGATAGCCTCCATCCCCTCGGGCATGGGGAACTGGATGTCGCCCTCGACCAGCAGGGTGTCCTTGTCCACCTGGAGCCGCAGACGGTCCTTGGAGATGCCCGGCATATCCGCCTCCAGGGTGATCCCCTCGGCATCCTCAAAGATGTTCACCGGGGGCCGCAGCACGTAACCGGTGTCGCGGGCCCCTTGGGGCTCGGTCGATTCACGGGTCGTCACGTTGGTCTTCGCGTTCATGGCGTAATTACTCCCCATCACTTGATCTCGATCTGGCGGGGCCGCGACGACTCTCGCCGACGAATGGCGATATGCAGTATCCCGTCCTCATACTGGGCGCTCACCTGCTCGGGATCCGCGTCGTCCGGCAGCGTGATCACGCGCTTGAAGGCGCCGTCGAAGCGTTCCTGGCGGTAATACTGGGCGCCCTCCGGAACCTCGACCCGGCGCTCGCCCGCCACCGTGAGCAGGTTCTGCTGGATCGAGATATCGAAGGCGCTCGGCGCGAGACCCGCGGCGAAGCAATAGACATCGATCCCCTGAGACGTCGCGGCCACATTGATGGGTGGGTAGGTCCCCCGCACCACGGACCGAATGCCCGCGGGCCAGGTGCGCGGCCCAAACACCTCCTCCAGCTCCTGCTGCATTCGCCGCAGGTCGTCGAACAGGCTGCCCTCGAAGTTCGTCAAGCCTCCAAACATCGGGTACCTCCTCTGATCTACGCGGGCCAGCGCCCGCCAAACGTGGATCGGCACACTCGAAACGGGTTCGGATGTCCGCGGGACTGGCTCGGTCAATGCACCAGGACGCGGGTCGACCGGCCGGGTCCTGCGGACCTCCTTAGCACTCTCAGCGCGAGAGTGCTAAGGAGTGTATGTGCCGGATGCGACACGTCAAGGGGTCTCGGCGACTGGAATCCCGCCACAAGCCCGTGGCATCGCGGCCGCCATGTGGGACGCGGTAGCGGCATGTCACCCACTGATCCCTTTCGTGCCCGCGGCGCCCGCAGACCACAACCCACCCAGGTGACCCCGACTCATGGCAAGCCGCGCAACCTCCATCCAGACTGGGTTGAGGGCGCCTAGGTGCCAGGGGCCTGCCCAGAGCAGGGCGAGGCCCCGGCACTCCGATCCAGCCGCCCGGCTTCCGCCCCGCATCCCGCTGTCGCCCGGTAGGGCCTGGGCAGGGTAACCTCTAGTCCGGGCGCTTGATGCCCGCGCCCATCAAACCAGGAGATCGTACCGTGCGCCCCCTACGCTGGAAGAGCCGTTACCAGACGGGTGATGCCGAGACCGATCGGCGCAACCGCGCCTTCGTGGACTGCCTGAACACCCTCATCCGCCACGCCGGCGAGCGCGAGCACTGCCGGGAGATGGAAGAGTTCATCGAGCGGTTCGCGGCCGAGGCCGAGCAGATGCTCCTGGAGCGGCAGACCGGCCGCGATCTGTCGACCGACTTCGCTCACCGGCTGCTCGCGAGCTTACCCCTGCCCCCCTTCGGCGGCACCTCGTGCCGGCAGTGCGGCCTCTGCGACCTGGCCCAGCAGAAGATCGCCGCCCACCTGGAGCCCTCGGTCCAATGTCTGTTCGAGCGACCACCCGGGTAAAGCCACCCGAGCCGTGCCCAGCACCCGACTGACGACTGCGGGGTTCTGCGGGCGCGGGGTAAGCCTCGGAGGTGGGAATATCCCGGCCCGCTGGCGGCATACCTGAGCCGGGGTCCCACCGCCCCGGCCAAGGCCAGACAAGGCACCGGTGTATTCAGGACACCGCAGGGGGAATCGCCCGACGGAGGGTCGGGAATGGAGCAGATGGGCGGATTCGAACCGCCGACTTACTAATTGCGATTCAGCGCATCGCCGTTTCTCCCGCTTCCCATTGGTTGCGGTTATCTGCGCTAGAACAATATCTTAGGCATCTTCCGCATGCTATTCTTTGCGATAGAGAACGCCAGATTTCGCCCCAAAGTAGTTCCGCATTGGTTGCTCAACGAATCGACCGATGGACCCCAAAAGGGGCCGATCCGAGGCGGTAATCAATGGGTCGCGCGTTTGTAGCTGCTGTTCCCACGGCAAAAATCCGCAACTCTTGGCGAGCAACTGATTTTTCTTCGGCGCGAGGCAAGGCAACGGTGGACGCGGATACCGAGACGAAGCGAGCACGGGTCCAGCGAACCAAGCGGGAGATTGAGGGCCTGACCCACGAGGGGACCGACAACACGGCCTGCTATTACTGGGACGCCGAGCTGAAGGGCTTCGGGGTCCGCGTGTTCCCGAGCGGCCGAAAGGCGTTCCTGGTGGCCTATCGGGCCGGCGGCAGAAAGCGGTTCCTGACCCTCGGGACCTTCGGCCTGGACCTGACGGCGGATGAGACCCGCAAGCGTGCGATGGCGCGCCTTGGAGAGGTCGCCTCAGGGAAGGATCCGGCGGCCGCCCGAGATCAAGATCGCCGAGGCGAGATCATGCGGGACCTGGCGGCCACCTATATGGAGCGGCACGCAAAGCCCAACAAGAGAAGTTGCCGCGAGGACGAGCGGCGCTTGCAGCGGCACATTCTCCCGAAGTGGAGCAAGCTCAAGGTCCGGGCGATCACCCGGGCGGACGTGGCGGCCCTGCATGCCCGCATTGGCAATGCGGCGCCTTACGAAGCCAACCAGTCCTTGGCGCTGCTCTCGAAGGTGTTCGAGTTGGCCCGGCGCTGGGGCTTCGTGCCCGAGGGGCATCCCAACCCAGCACGGGACATTGACAAGTTTCGGGAGATCAAGCGCGACCGGCGGGTCACCCCCGAGGAGCTGCCCCGGCTGGCCCAAGCGATCAACGAGGAGCCCAACGATACCGCGCGCTTCGCCCTGTGGCTCTACCTACCTGCTGACTGGCGCTCAGAAATCCGAGCTGTTACGGGCGAAGTGGGCGGATGTGGACTGGACCCGGGCGGAGCTTCGCTTGCCCGAGACTAAGGCGGGGCGGGTTCACTACATTCCCCTGTCCGCCCCCGCCTTGGCCCTATTGCGGGAGGTCCCGCGCGTCGAAGGAAACCCCTTCATCTTGGTCGGGCGCGGGCCCCGTGGGGCGAGCGCGGAGGAAAAGGTTGCGAAGCCGGCGCACCTGGTGAACATCTCCCAGGCCTGGCGGCGCGTGCGCACGGCAGCCGGCGTTGCAGATGTCCGGCTCCATGATCTACGGCGGAACGGAGGGAGCTGGCTCGCCCAAGCCGGGAACTCCCTTCACCTGATCGGAGGGGTTCTGAATCACTCCAACCAGTCCACAATGGGGCTCTTTGCCCGTTTTGGGGAGGATTCCGTCAGAGCGGCCCTGGAACAGCATGTGGCCCGGATCATGGGGGCGGCCGGACTGGCCCCGACGGCGGAGGTTTCAACGCTGCCCACCCGCAACGTCGCGAAGTGACGACCAACGAGGCAGCCACACCATGCCAGAGCTTCACCCGCAGTTCCTGACCGACGCCGACGGCAAGCGCCTGTCGGTACTCCTACCCATCGCCGAGTATGAGGCCCTGATCGAGCGCCTGGAGGACATGGAAGACCTGGAGGCGGCGCGGGAGGTCCTGGAGCGAATCGAGCGCGGGGAGGAGGAGACGATCCCGTGGGAAGCCGTCAAGGCGGAACATGGGCTATAGCATCGTCTTCGCCAAAGCCGCCAAGCGCCAGTTCGACAAACTGCCGCCGCAAGCCCAGAAGCGATTAGGGACCGTCATCTCCCAGCTAGCCGAGGACCCGCGCCCTGCAGGTGTGACCAAGCTCTCCGGCGAGGAGCGGCTGTACCGCGGACGGGAGACTATCGGGCGGTCTACCAAATCAAGGACGCTCGGCTGCTGGTCCTTGTCGTCAGGGTCGGACATCGTCGCGAGGTTTACCGATAGGGCCACTGCCCCATGACCCCCCATGTTTTGAACCTGATCCTTAAGCAACTGAGGGCGAACCGGGCCGACATTTTCGACGTAAAGGGCCGGCCGGGGCATGTAGAGCCCAACTGGCCACCCTCGGGCAGCAAGTCGGTGCCCTGACGACGGCGGTTTACTCGGGCAAAGCCGATCTTGACGGGCTGCGGCGGCGCATGGAGCGAATCGAGCGGCGCTTGGAGTTGACCGAGAGCTAAGACGCAGCGGCGGGCGGCTGTCTGTGCGTCGAAAAACCGCGACGACGGGAATCGAGGGCGGGCCCCCTGTGTCAGGCTAGTTGTCGCCCCGATCTGTGTGGACTTTAACAGCCGCAGGGGGCGCGCATGACTGGCGCACGCGGCCGGGACCAAACCGCGGCAGCCCCAAGCCATGGCGGCCTTTGAGGGTGTAGCCGCACCCAAGGCCACCCGGAGCCGCGTTCTCGATCCGTGGGGATGCCGACGAAGCGTGGTGCGTGCCTGGCGCGGCTGCAACGCAAGAAGGCCGGCAAGCCTCCTAGGGTACGTGCTGAGGCGCGCGGCCGGGCGCGGGGGGCATCGCATAAGCAACCGCGCCGTTGGCCCCTCCCGGGGTGGGGAATGAGCCCTGCCCCTTTGGCTACCACTCGGCGGCTGGCCCTGGGGGCGGAGGTCCAGCCCCGATCCTTGCTCGCGTGGTTGCTCAATGGTTGCTCAAATAAAAACGGCTTAGGCCGAATGAGCCTAAGCCATTGTTTTATTGGAGCCGATGGGCGGATTCGAACCGCCGACCTACTAATTACGAATCAGTTGCTCTACCGACTGAGCTACATCGGCTTAGGGAGGCGCTGATTTATTGCGCTTACCGTTTGGGCCAAGGATGGCCCGCCATTTTCGAGGGCCTTCGGCCCGTGAAAATGGGGCCTTCAGAGACTCGCGTATCTCGGAAGGCGAGCTCATCGAATGCCAGGATGGCATTTGATCAGCGTCTGCTTTGGAGCCCGGAAGTATAGGGGATGGGGCCGTTTGCCTCAACGCGCACCTGGCGGCTTGCTGGTCAACGCTGGGCGTCCAGGGCGTAGGGCGCCGGATCCAGGATCGGCTCGCGGCCCAGCATCAGGTCGGCCACCAGGCGGGCCGAGGCGGGACCCGTGACCACGCCGTTTCGGAAGTGGCCGGCGTTGACGAAGATGTCGTCGATGCCCGGGTAGGCGCCGATGTAGGGGATGCCACTCGGCGAACCGGGGCGCAGGCCCGCCCAGTGATCTTCGATGGGGGTGCGCTTGAGGACCGGGAAGAGCTCCACCGCGCTGCGGTAAAGGGCCTCCTTGGCCTCGGCGGTGGTGGCCTTGACGAACCCCGTGTGCTCGATGGTGCTGCCAATCAGGACATGGCCGTCGCGGCGCGGGATGACGTAGTGGTCCTGATGCAGGGTGATGTGCTTGATCTGCCCCGGTCGGGACAGGAACAGGATCATCTGGCCTCGCACCGGCTCGATGTCCGGCTTGCGGCCAAGCTGCTCCATGAGCTTCGCGGTCCAGGCGCCGGTACAGATCACCACCTGATCCGCCCGGATCTCGCCCTTGGTGGTGCGTGCCCCCTGGGCGCGGCCCTGGCCGACCAAGAGCTCGATCACCTCCTCTTGCTCGCGGAGGGCGATCTGTCCCTCCAGCGCCCGGCGTGCGGCCTTGACGAGGCGGGGGTTGCGAACCTGGGCGACATGGGGCATGAGCAGGGCCCGGTCCGGGCGGGGTCCGAGCTCGGGCTCATCGACGTGAAGGGTCCCCCCCTCCAGGACCTGAATCTCGATCTGGTGGCGATCGGCCCAGCCGCGTGCCTGCTCCAGCTCGTCGGTGTCGAGGATCAGGAGCCCGCTGGGGACCAGCTCGGGGTCGATGCCGGTCTCGTCGTGGAGCTGGGTGCACAGGGCGGGGTAGCTGCGCTGGCTCCAGCCCGCTAGCGCGGTCACCGCGTCGCTGTAGCGCCAAGGGTAGAGGGGGGAGATGATGCCGCCGCCGGCCCAGGAGGACTCACGGCCGGTATCGCCCATCTCGACCAGGGTTACATTGGCCCCCGCCTGGACGAGCTCCCGGGCGGTCAGGAGCCCGATGATGCCGCCGCCGATGACCAGGATATCGCTCATTGTGCTCGCCTGCCGTTCGCTTGGGGTGTCGGGATCTTGCAGCGGGACGGTGCGGATCGCCCCGCGCCGGCCCGCCGGAGCCCTAGGCCGAGGCCCCCGCCAGCTCTCGAGGAAGGGCGAAGACCACCTGCTCGCGGATGCCTGATTGCTCCTCCACGCGGGTCGCCCCCCACTCGCGCAGCCGCTCGATGACCTGCGCCACCAGCACCTCGGGCGCCGAGGCTCCGGCGGTGAGACCGATCACCGGGGCCCGCTCCAGCCACTCCCGGCGGATGTCGTCGGGGCCGTCGATGAGATAGGCGGGGCAGCCCTGCTTCTCGGCCAGCTCCCGCAGCCGGTTGGAGTTGGAGCTGTTGGGGGAGCCCACCACGAGCATGAGGTCGCACCGGCGGGCCAGCTCCTTCACGGCGTCCTGGCGGTTCTGGGTGGCGTAGCAGATGTCGCTGCGCTTGGGGCCCTGGATGCGGGGAAAGCGGGCCTGAAGGGCGGCGATGATCTCCGCCGTATCGTCCACTGAGAGGGTGGTTTGGGTCACGTAGGCGAGATGGTCTGGGTCCCGCACGGCCAGGGCCGCCACATCCGCCAGCGACTCCACCAGGTGGATCTGACCCCCATCGCCCCGGCATTGGCCCATGGTGCCCTCCACCTCCGGATGACCCCGATGGCCGATCAGCACCAGCTCATAGCCGCCCTTGCAGTGGCGCGCCACCTCCAGGTGCACCTTGGTGACCAGGGGACAGGTGGCGTCGAAGACCCGCAAGCGACGCGCCTCCGCTTCCCGGCGCACCTGCTGGGCGACACCGTGGGCGCTGAAGATGACGGTGGCGCCCTCCGGGACCTGGTGGAGCTCGTCCACAAAGACCGCCCCCCGTCGCTTCAGGCGCTCCACCACGAAACGGTTGTGCACCACCTCATGGCGGACGTAGATCGGGGCCCCATAGAGATCGAGCACCCGTTCCACGATCTCGATGGCCCGGTCGACCCCGGCGCAGAAGCCCCGTGGATTGGCGAGGAGTATGTCCATGGTCACAGGATAGGGTCTGGTCGGGCTGAACGGTAGTCGGCGTCTGGATTCAGTCCCCGGACGGGACTTTGACTCAAGCGACCGACAACACCTTCACCCTCAGAGTCAGCGGCCGCCCCGCAAAGGGATGGTTGAAGTCCACCCGCACCCGATCCGAGGCCCGCTCCAGGACCACACCGCTGGTCTCATGGCCCCCCGGTGTCGCGAAGGCGATCACCTGGCCGGGCATGGGGTCGAGATCCGGGGGGAACTCCGCCAGGTCCAGCCAGTGCAGATTCCCGGGGTCGTAGGGGGCGAAGAGCTCGGAGCCGTCCGCCAGGATGGTCTCCTCCGAGCCGGGGATCAGGCCGGCGATGACCCCCTCCACCCCGGGCGTGAGGGTACCGTCGCCGATGGTGCAGGCGATGGGCTCGGCATCGAAGCTGGAGAGGGCCACGAAGCCGTCCGCAAAGCGGACTTCCAGATGGAGTGAGACGGCGCGGCCTGGGGCGATGGCCGGGGTGGGTGACATTGCGCGCTTGGCTCCCGGGCGTTGCGTTGGCAGATCGTTGCTGGAGTCGGTGCCGGAACGGGCGGACCCCTCGACGCCGTCGGCCCCGCGAAGGGGCCAACGGAACCCCAACGCGGACCTTGCTACAGCATCTCCTGGGTCACAAACAGGTAACCGAGGGAGATGACGACCACGGCGATTGCCACATAGGGGATGAGGATGCAGATACCTGGCAGATCGTTACATACCTTGCTGTATTTGCAGAGCTTGCAATTCTTCATTGACTGACCTTGCGCCGATTGGACTACGAGCCGCCCGGTGGTGAACGGGTCGGCACTCTCGGTGGCGGGGACACCTCGCGATGACGGGGAGCCTCGTT
>JBLMWY010000094.1:0-3135 GCA_050257475.1 Bdellovibrio bacteriovorus | reverse complement strand
GCACCGCCCGGCTCTATGAGGACCTGGGGCTCCTCACCGCGGACCCGGAGCTGGCCGCCAACGCCGCGGCCCTCTTCAACGAGCTCACCGGCGGCATCCCGTCCCCGCCCCAGGGTCGGCTCCTGGTCGCGCCCCACGACATGCGCGAGCGCTTCACCGCCCTGATCCGCCGCGAGGCCAAGCATGCAGGGGCCGGGCGCCCCTGTGGCATCCGCGCCAAGATGAACCAGCTCCAGGACGTACAGATGATCCGCGAGCTGTATCTCGCGAGCCAGGCGGGGGTCCCCATGCGGCTCAATGTGCGGGGGCTCTGCTGCCTGCGCGCGGGGGTCCCCCGACTCTCGGAGACCATCCAGGTCTACAGCACCCTGGGGCGCTTCCTGGAGCACGGGCGCATCTACCGCTTCGAGAACGGTGGCGAGCCCGAATACTTCATCGGCTCCGCCGACTGGATGACCCGCAACCTGTCGCGGCGCATGGAGGCCATAACGCCGATCAGCGACCCCCGGATCCAGGCCGAGCTGGAGGAGATCCTGGCCGTCTACGAGTCCGACAACTGCTCCGCCTGGGACATGCAGCCCGATGGCACCTACGTCCGCCGCCGCCCCGCCCCCGGCGAGCCCTGCCACGGCGCCCAGCAGGTCTTCATCGAGCGCTATCGGGCCCTATAGGAGCTGAGTCCGCCATTCCACCTGACGATCGAGACCGGAGGCGTCTGACCCTGATCATCGCGAGAGGGTCTCCCGAATCACCCCCTCGAAGCCCGAGACCACCTGCTCCCAGCCGCGGCTGCGCATGTCCCGGCGGGCCGCGGCCCCTAGGGACCGGCGCCGCGCCGCCCCACTGGCCGCCAGCCGGCGCGCTGCCTCGACATAGGCCAAGGCATCGCCGGCCGGGACGCTAACCCCATTGACCCAGTCGACGATCAGCTCCGCGGCGGCCGCGCTGCGATAGGCGACCACCGGGAGGCCGCTCGCCATGGCCTCGGCGACCACATTTCCATAGGTCTCGGTCAGGCTCGGAAAGAGGAACAGATCGGCGCTCGCGTAATGGGCAGCCAGATCGGGGCCGAGCCGCGTCCCGGCGAAGTGCTGGGGCAGCCCCTGCTCGGCCAGACGCGCGCGCGACGGGCCGTCCCCCACCCACAACAGCCGCGCCCTGGGATGCTCCCCCAGGATGGCCGAGAATCCCTGCACCACCAGGCTCAGGTTCTTCTCGGCGGCCAGGCGTCCCGCATAGAGGCAGACCAGGTCGTGCTCGCCTGCCCCCCAGGCGGCCCGCAGCTCGGCCGAGCGTCGTGCCGGATCGAAGAGGTCGGTGTCGACCCCACGCCCCACCACCCTGACCCCGGGGATCCCCTCCCCCGCCAGCTCGGCGGCGAGCGCGGCGGTGGGGACCAGGGTCGCGGCCGTCTGCCGGTGCAGACCCCGCAGGTAGGCAGCAATCAGTGGACGCAGCCACCCGAGGCCATAGTGGATGCTGTAGCGGTCGAAGTTGGTATGGAAGCCCGAGGTGGTCGGGATGCCGAGCCGGCGGGCGCAGCGCACGGCCGACCACCCCAAGGGCCCCTCGGTCACCACGTGCACCAGGTCGGGCCTGCGGGAGCGCCAGCGACGCCGCAGCAGGGCGCCGGCCGGAACGCCAAACCGGACCTCCGGATAGCCCGGCAGGCGCAGACCAGGCACCGTGACATCCTCCCCCTTAGGCTCCCGGGGGGACCGCCGCGGTCGCACCAGGGTGACCCGATGACCCCGAGCCCGCATCCCCTCGACCAGACGGCCGACGGTCATGGCAACCCCATTGACCTCGGGCGGGGCGGTCTCGCTGACGATGTCGAGGATCAGGGCCCCCAAGTCCCCAGAGTCCCCACGTGCCCGGTCGCGAGGGGGCGGGGCCGCCGTCGACGGATCCGTGGCGACTGACCCGCTGGGTGCTATGAGTCTGGGGGCCATCGGCTGACCCTCAGGGGCGATCGGCCAGGGCATTGGGGGCCAGGGATTCCCCTTCCGCCACCTCGGCCGCGAGGAACCCGGGCGCCGCCTCTGCCTCGGTCGCGAGCGACGGCCGGCCGTCCCAGACGACGAGCTCCAACCGGCCATCGAGGTGCTCGAGGATCGCCGAGCAGGAATCGACCCAGTCGCCGCAATTGGCATAGAGCAGGCCGTCAATCTCCTTGATGGCCGCCCAGTGGATATGACCACAGACGATGCCGTCCAGACCGCGCTCGCGCACGTGACGGATCGCGGACTCCTCGTAGTCGAAGATGAACTGCAGGGCCGTCTTGACCTTGCGCTTCGCGTACCCAGCGAGGGACCAATAACCGGCGACTCCCAGCGAGCGCCTGACCCAAGACAGGAGCAGGTTGAGGCGAACCAGAAGGTTGTAGGCGCGGTCCCCGAGCACGGCCACCCAGCGGTGGTAGCGGGTCACCTGGTCGAAGGCATCGCCGTGAACCAGCAGGAGGCGCCGCCCGTCCGCCGTCTCGTGGATCGCCTCCTCGCGCACCGCGATGCCCCCGAAGGAGATATCCAGGTAGTCGCGCAGGGCCTCGTCGTGGTTCCCGGGGATGAAGACGATCCGCTCGCCATGGCGGGCACGCCGCAGGAGCTTCTGGACCACGGTGTTCTGTGCCGCCGTCCAGCAGACCCCTCGGTGCATGGCCCAGAAGTCGACGATGTCCCCGATCAGATAGATCTGCTCGCAGGAGTGCTCCCTGAGAAAATCGAGGAGGCGCTCGGCCTGACAGGCACGAGTGCCGAGGTGGATATCGGACAGGAACAGCGTGCGAACCCGTGGCATCCCGCCACGATACAGAGGGACCTTGAAGATCCCGTGATGGTTGCGCTACGGAACTATTGCGGCGTCATCCCCAGGCGCTGCCCCGGGGGCGCCGGGGCGGCGCCCGACGAAGCAGTAGTACGGCACCCGCACACCCGGCAGATAGGGGATGGGCGCCCGGTGCTCGTAGAGCTCTTGATCCGGCAGCAAGCGTCGCAGGGCAGGAAGATGGGCCGGGCTCGGATGGACCCCGTCGTGCGCAAACCAGCGGGGCCAGAACCAGCGTGTAATGAGCACATGACGGACAAGCCCGGGCGGCGTTGCCCGCTCCGAGACATAGAAATCGACCACCCCGAG
>JBLMWY010000093.1:0-5448 GCA_050257475.1 Bdellovibrio bacteriovorus | reverse complement strand
TAGAGGGCCAGCTCCATGAAGCGATCGAATGGAAGCAGGCCGCCCGCCGCCGCGATCTCGGAGCGGACCTGCCCCTCGAGCCGTCGGCTGATTTGGAGGGCCCAGGGGTCCAGGTGCTGGGGGTCGCCGGTCGCGGTCATGTCCTGGTCCGGGAGGTCCGACAGGGAGTTAAGATGGATCGATTAGACCCCCGGCCGGCGGGCCAGGCAATCGACCGACCCCCAGCGAGTAGACCGGAATGCCCCCAAGCGGACCCCTGGACCCCAACGCCCCCGCCCCCCTGCACCGGGGTGCGGACCGCAGTGCGCCCTACCCCCTGAGCCGGCTCGCCCCAGCCTTCCAGGCCGGCGATCTCGCGGCCGAGGTGGCCAAGGCCGAGACCCTGCTGTCCGCCCGTACCGCCGCCAAGCTGCGGGTGATCGCGGATCAGATCCAAACCCTGCAGCAGGCCGCCCGCCAGGTGCTGGCCGAGGCGCGGGAGGAGCAGGCCCTGAACCAGGCCCAGTGCGCCTTCAAGCGCATCCCGGGAAAGACCTACCACCTGTACGGCAAGGCGGACGATCGGCCGTACTTTTCCCTGCTTTCCCCCGCCGATTGGGGCGGGTGCCCGCCCCACCCCTTCCTAGGCTCCTACCGATTGGCGGCCGATTATTCCTGGACCCCGGCGGGCCAGGCCCCCGAGCCAGTGGGCGTCACCGAGCAGGAGCTCGTCGGGGTTGATGCCATCCCCGGGGACACGGAAGGCGCCTAGAACTGGGGGACAGGACCGGTCGCCAAGATCGGGGGCATAGCGCCGCGCTCGATCACCACGCCCACGTCCACCCCCGCCCCGACCGCACCGGGCTTGTGGAGCACCAGGCGCACCCAGGGCACCCCGAGCTCCTCCCGCAGGAGGGTGGCGCAGCCCTCCGCCAGGGTCTCGATCAGCTCGAAACGGCTTTCGCCGACGAAGCGGGTCAGCCGGCGGGTGATCGCGTCATAGTCCAGGGCGTCGGCGATCTGGTCCGAGGCGGCGCCCCGGGCAACGTCGCTCGCCAACTCCAGGTCGAGCACCACGGGGCGCGGGGTGTGCCGCTCCCACTCGTGGACGCCGACGATGGTCTCGATGGTCAGGCCGCGGATGAAGACGATGTCCATAGGGGCTCCGTATCAGATGCTTCAATGTGGAGTCGCGCGAGGCGACCGGGCGTGGCCACACCCGAGCCCCGGCGCGGATCGGGGCCGCCTTGACCGCCGACCCCATCCCGGTTCCAATGCCCGCCCATGCTGACCGCCGCACTGCTCGTGCTCGCCGCCTATCTGCTGGGCTCCATCTCGAGCGCCATCATCGTGTGCCGCCTGCTGGGCCTTCCAGACCCCCGCACCCAGGGCTCCAACAACCCGGGGGCGACCAATGTGCTGCGCATCGGCGGAAAGCGGGCGGCGGCCATCACCCTCGCCGGAGACAGCCTCAAGGGGTTGATCCCGATGCTCGCCGGCCATCTGCTCGGGCTCGCGCCAGGCGGGCTCGCGGCCGTTGGCCTCGCCGCCTTCTTGGGCCACCTCTTCCCCGTCTTCTTCGGATTTCGCGGCGGTAAGGGAGTCGCCACCGCCCTGGGCGTGCAGGTGGGACTCTGGTGGCCTATCGGGCTGACGGTCGCGGCCGTCTGGCTCTTCGTCGCCAAGGTGCTGAAGATCTCCTCCCTCTCCGCCCTGATCTCCATGGCCCTGGCGCCGCTGGTGGTCTGGATCTACTGGCCGGAGCCGGTGCTGGTCGGCATGCAGCTCATCATCACCGGTATCCTCTACTGGCGCCACCGCAGCAACATCCGCAACCTGATCCAGGGCTCCGAGGGTAAGATCGGCGCCGGCCACTGAGGCGGGACCCGGCGGCCCAGGGCTCGCGCCCGCGAAGCGCATTCAAGCAAGGGGCGGGAGGGTCTCCATCGCCCAGCGCGCCCGCGGCGCGAAGCCGAGCCCTTCGGTCTGACCGGCACGCAACCGCTGCCAGCCGGCGTAGGCGATCATGGCCCCGTTGTCGGTGCAGAGCGCCGGGCGGGGATAGTAGGTCGCGCCCCCCGCCGCCGCGATGGCCGCGTCCATGCGCTCGCGCAGGCGCCGGTTCGCGCTCACTCCCCCCGCCAGGATTAGGCGGCGTCGACCGGTCACCTTGAGGGCTCGCCGGCACTTGATCACCAGGGTCTCCACCACCGCCTCCTCGAAGGCCCGGGCGATGTCGGCCCGAGTCTGGTCCGGGTCCGCCGCCCCTGGCAAGGCATCCCGCACCGTGTTCAGGGCGAAGGTCTTGAGCCCGCTGAAGCTGAAGTCGAGCCCGGGCCTGTCGGTCATGGGGCGGGGGAAATGGAAGCGCCCGGGATCGCCGCGCTCGGCCAGGCGGGCCAGGGCAGGTCCGCCCGGATAGGGCAGATCGAGGATCTTGGCGGTCTTGTCGAAGGCCTCCCCGGCGGCATCGTCCACCGACTCGCCGAGGATCCGATAACGGCCGACCCCTTCCACATCAACGAGCTGGGTGTGTCCCCCCGAGACCAGGAGCGCCACGAAGGGAAAATCCGGGGCCGGGTCCTCCAGGAGGGGGGCGAGCAGGTGCCCCTCCATGTGGTGCACACCGATCGCCGGGACGCCCCAGGACCAGGCGAGACTGCGCCCCAGGGCCGCGCCCACCAGGAGGGCGCCGATGAGCCCGGGGCCGGCCGTGTAGGCCACACCCTGGATTGCCCGGGGGGCGAGCCCCGATTCCTCCAGGACCTGGCGGATCAGCGGGAGGGTCTTGCGCACATGGTCCCGGGAGGCCAGCTCCGGCACCACGCCCCCATAGCGGGCGTGGATCTCCACCTGGCTGTAGACCGCCTGGGCCAGCAGCCCGGCCTCGCCGTCGTAGACGGCGACCCCGGTCTCGTCGCAGGAGGTCTCGATTCCGAGTACACGCATCTTGTCTTCCGCGGCTGGGCGCGCTGGTTCGCTGACTGGCGCGGGCATTCAAGGGCCCGCACGCTAGCCGGGGACGATAGAGCCCCGGGCCGTGCTTTGCAATCCGGCCCCCGGTTGGACTAGAATCCGCGATCTTTGTTTGGCCAAACCCTTTGTCTGGAGACACAAGGACCTTCCATGCCCAGCGTCCGCGTCAAAGATAACGAGCCCTTCGAGGTCGCCATGCGGCGGTTCAAGCGCTCCTGCGAGAAGGCAGGGGTGCTCGCCGAGGTGCGTCGCCGCGAGTTCTACGAGAAGCCCACCTCCGAGCGCAAGCGCAAGAAGGCGGCGGCGGTGAAGCGCCACCACAAGAAGCTGCAGCGCGAGTCCCGCCGCTGGGAGCGGCCCTATTAGGCCAAGCCCCGTCCTGGCCCTGACCCCGGGGCCGGCCAGGCCCCGTTCGGGCGAGGGATACCGGACCCCAGACAGCCCTTCCAGGCGCGACCCTGACCATGCTCAAGGCCCAGATCCAGTCCGACATGAAGTCCGCCCTCAAGGCGGGGGACAAGGTGCGCCTGGGGGTCATCCGCCTCATCCTCGCCGCCATCAAACAGCGGGAGGTGGATGAGCGGATCGAGCTCGACGACAGCCAGGTGCTCGCCGTGCTCGACAAGATGGTCAAGCAGCGGCGCGACTCCATCGAGCAGTACGGCGCCGCCGGGCGCCAGGACCTGGTGGACGTGGAGCGCTTCGAGGTGGAGGTCATCCAGGGCTATCTGCCCGCCGCCCTCACGGAGTCCGAGATCACCGCCCTGATTGACTCGGCCATCGCGGAAAGTGGGGCCGCCGCCATGAGCGACATGGGCAAGGTCATGGCCATCCTGCGGCCCCAGGTGCAGGGCCGGGCGGACATGGGC
This sequence comes from Bdellovibrio bacteriovorus, assembly GCA_050257475.1. Taxonomy (GTDB): domain Bacteria; phylum Pseudomonadota; class Gammaproteobacteria; order Chromatiales; family Chromatiaceae; genus Thiodictyon. The sequence continues at coordinate 1,624 of JBLMWY010000093.1, read as the reverse complement.
GCGGTCAGCGCCCTGGTCAAGCGCCGCCTCGGCGCCTGAGGGATCTCCGTCGGGACCGGGCGACCGCGCCACAGCCAAGATCCGGATCCTCTGCTAGCTTTGGCCCATGGCCGGCAGAATCCCCCCCGCCTTCATCGATGACCTGCTCGCGCGCACCGACATCGTCGACCTGATCGGCCAGCGCATTGCGCTCCGCAGGGCGGGCAAGGACTTCCAGGCCCGCTGTCCCTTCCACGACGAGCGCACCCCCTCCTTCACCGTCAGCCCCGACAAGCAGTTCTATCACTGCTTCGGCTGCGGTGCCCACGGCTCCGCCATCGGCTTCCTGATAGAGCACGACCGGCTGAGCTTCCGGGAGGCAGTCGAGGAGCTCGCCCAACGTGCCGGTCTCGCCATTCCAAGCGACGGGGAGCCGCCCCGGACGGGTCCAGACATGGGGCCCCTCTACCAGGTGCTGGAGCAGGCCGCCCAGCTCTACCGCCAGCAGCTTCGCGTCCACCCAGAGGCGACCCGTGCGGTGGAGTATCTCAAGGGGCGTGGGCTCACCGGCGAGATCGCCGCCCGTTACGGACTCGGCTATGCCCCCTCCGGTTGGGATTTCCTTCTCTCCCGGCTCGGCCGCGACCCGAGCGGGCGCCAGCGGCTGTCGCAGGCGGGCCTCATCACCGACCAGGATGGCAGGAGCTATGACCGTCTGCGCGGGCGCATCGTCTTCCCCATCCGCGACCGCCGTGGCCGGGTCATCGGCTTCGGCGGGCGCCTGCTCGGGGACGGCAAGCCCAAGTACCTGAACTCACCCGAGACCCCCGTCTTCCACAAGGGGCGGGAGCTCTACGGCCTCTACGAGGTCCAGAAGGCCCGGCGCAAGCTAGAGCGGGTCCTGGTGGTGGAGGGCTACATGGACGTCATCGCCCTGGCCCAGTTCGGGATCGACTACGCGGTGGCCACCCTGGGCACCGCCACCACCCCGGATCATCTCCAGCTCCTGATGCGCTCGGCGCCGGAGCTCTGCTTCTGCTTCGACGGCGACCGGGCTGGTCGAGAGGCGGCCTGGAAGGCCCTGCAGTGCGCCCTGCCGCTCGCCACCGGCAACCAATCCCTACGCTTTCTGTTCCTGCCCGAGGGGGAGGACCCGGACACCCTGGTGCGGACCGAGGGGCGGGAGGCCTTTGAGCAGCGCATCGGGCGCGCCCAGCCGCTGTCCGAGCGGCTGTTCGAGCACCTCTCGGACCAGGTGGACATGATCTCCCCGGATGGCCGGGCGCGCCTGGTCACGCTTGCGAAGCCATTGATTGCGCAAGTCCCAGCCGGCATCTACCGGGATATGCTGGAGCAGCGATTGGCCACCCTGGCGGGGATAGCCCCGAGATCGAGCCGGGCCGCACCCCGGCCACGCCGGGGCGGGGTCGAGGCACGCCGCCCCACCCGGCCCAGTCGAGTCGCCCAGGCCATCGCCCTGCTGCTCGACCACCCGGAACTGGCGCCGCGCGTTGCGGAGCTGGGGGACGACTGGCGGCGCCTGGACAACCCGGGCGTGGCGATCCTGGCCGAGATCCTGGACTGCATCGCCGCGTATCCAGCCATCAACAAGGCCACCCTGATCGAGCGCTGGCGCGACCAAGCG
>JBLMWY010000092.1:0-4557 GCA_050257475.1 Bdellovibrio bacteriovorus | reverse complement strand
CGGCGGGGCCGTAGAAGACGGCGAGGCTCGCCAGCCTGGCGAGCAGGTGCCGGATCAGGTCCCCGGGCCCGATCTCCGCGGCCCCGAGGAAATGACCGTGACGCTTGATGCGCAGCGGCGTGTGGAAGCGAAGCTGGAGCGGTTCGGTCGGGACGGCTTGCGTGAGGACCGGCGCGGAGGCGGCAAGGCGCCGATAGGCGCGGGACTCGGGGTCGAAGACCGGCTCCCAGCGGCCGCTCCCGAGCCCCTCCTCGGCGAGCACCCGGCGCAGCGCGAAGCGCCCGCCGCGGGACCCCAGGCCGCGCTCGCCGGCGCGCTCCAGGGCCTGGATGAGGTAGGGCAGCAGGTCGATGCCGGGGCCGATGAGCGTCATGCCCAGGGGTAGGTCATCGCCCGCCACGCAATCGCGCTGGGCCGGGGCATCCAGGTCGAGCACGAAGGGGTGGGGCAGGGCGGTGTAGCGGGCCGCGGTCTGGGGGTCGGGCGGGGGCGACTCGAAGAACACCGAATAGGCGCAGGTGCCCAGCAGCAGGCATCCCCCGCAGGTGGGTTGGCGGGTCACGCAGACGGTTCGCCGCAGACTGTGGCCGATCAGGCCCCGCCAGGCAGAGCCGGGGTAGTGGGGAAGCCGCAGGGGCTCCGCCGCCTCGATCTCGAATCGGACCCGCGCGAGTGCTGGAAATCGCTCCATGGACCCTGTCGCTCGTTCTCGTGGAATGACCGCCGGGCCGCAGTCTGCCTGCCGCTGGGGTGATGCTCAAGCCCGACCCTCGACCCGGCAGACTCGCCCATCCCGGCGGCGGGGTCCAGGGCCGCAAGGTTGCGAGTTGGCGGCGCACTGGGTCTGAGTCCGCGGCCCGCCTGGGGCCCGGGGTCGGGTCCCGAGCGGTCCTTTGGACATTTCCCCTGCCGCGGCCCACAATGCCGGGCGGGAATCCGCCGACAAGAGCGGGTAGAACCATTGCCCGGGGACGCGGGTGGGCTCGCCCCGGCAGGCGGTCTGAAAGGCCGCCGCCGGCCCAGGCCACGCGTGACCCCATCCAAAACGAACCGCGGCTCTCGATCCATGGCTCAGTACATCTTCACCATGAACCGGGTCGGCAAGGTGGTGCCGCCCAAGCGCGTCATCCTGCGCGACATCTCGCTCTCGTTCTTCCCCGGGGCCAAGATCGGGGTGCTGGGGCTGAACGGCTCGGGCAAGTCCACCCTGCTGCGGATCATGGCGGGGCTGGACACCGAGATCCTCGGCGAGGCGCGGCCCCAGCCCGGGATCAAGGTGGGCCTCCTGTCCCAGGAGCCCCAGCTCGACCCGGCCAAGGACGTGCGCGGCAATGTCGAGGAGGCCCTGGGCCACATCAAGGCGGCCCTGGAGCGGCTGGACGCCGTCTATGCCGCCTACGCGGAGCCGGACGCGGACTTCGATGCCCTGGCCAAGGAGCAGGCGGAGCTTGAGAACCTGATCGAGGCCACCGACGGCCACAACCTGGACCGCACCCTGGAGGTGGCCGCGGATGCCCTGCGCCTGCCGCCCTGGGACGCGGACGTGACCCGCCTATCCGGGGGCGAGCGCCGGCGCGTGGCCCTGTGCCGGCTGCTCCTCTCCAAGCCCGACATGCTCCTGCTGGACGAGCCCACCAACCACCTGGACGCCGAGTCCGTGGCCTGGCTGGAGCGCTTCCTCCACGAGTACCCGGGTACCGTGGTGGCGGTGACCCATGACCGCTATTTCCTGGACAACGTGGCGGGCTGGATCCTGGAGCTGGACCGGGGCCACGGCATCCCCTGGGAGGGCAACTACTCCTCCTGGCTGGAGCAGAAGGAGCGGCGCCTGGAGCTGGAGGAGAAGCAGGAGGCGGCCCGGGTGCGGACCATGAAGCACGAGCTGGAGTGGGTCCGCTCCAACCCCAAGGGTCGACACGCCAAGAGCAAGGCGCGGCTCGCCCGCTTCGAGGAGCTCCAGTCCCAGGAATTCCAGGCCCGCAACGAGACCAACGAGATCTATATCCCCCCGGGCCCGCGCCTGGGGGATCTGGTGATCGAGGCCAAGGGGCTGCGCAAGGCCTACGGGGACAATCTGCTCTACGAGGACCTCTCCTTCAATCTGCCCAAGGGTGGCATCGTGGGGATCATCGGGCCCAACGGGGCCGGTAAAACCACGCTCTTCCGCATCCTCACGGGCCAGGAGCAGGCGGACGCCGGGGAGCTGCGGGTCGGCGAGACGGTGCAGATTGCCTACGTGGATCAGAGCCGGGATGCCCTCGCGGCCGACAAGACGGTGTGGCAGGAGATCTCCGACGGACTGGACATCATCACCGTGGGCCGCTACGAGATGCCGTCCCGGGCCTACTGCGGACGCTTCAACTTCAAGGGGACGGATCAGCAGAAGCGCATCGGCGACCTCTCCGGGGGCGAGCGCAACCGGGTCCATCTGGCCAAGCTCCTGAAGAGCGGCGGCAACCTGTTGCTGCTCGACGAGCCTACCAACGATCTCGACGTGGAGACCCTCCGCGCGCTCGAAGAGGCCCTGCTCGCCTTCCCGGGCTGCGCCGTGGTGATCAGCCACGACCGCTGGTTCCTGGACCGTATCGCCACCCACATCCTGGCCTTCGAGGGGGACTCGCAGGTGACCTGGTTCGAGGGCAACTACGCGGACTATGAGGCCGATCGCCATCGTCGCTTGGGGACCGAGGCGGATCAGCCCCACCGGCTGCGCTACCGCCGGCTGCACGGCTGAGCCGCCCGCCACCGAGATCCAGTCCCATGGACCCGGATCTGCGTCGGCTCCATCCCCGCCGGTCCTCCGAGCTGCCCGCGGTGCGCTGGGCGGCCTCGACCCGCCTTGCCACCCTCGGCTTCCTGACCGGTCTGACCGCTTCCCTGGCCTGCGTGGGCTTGGCCCTGATGCCCCATCTCCAGGCCCTTCGAGAGGGCGCGAGCCCCGTCGAGGGACAGATGCTGGGCGTGCTGCTGTTGGCGCTGGTCGCCGTGGTGCTCGCCATCGTCCTGTTCCTGCGTGTGGTGGCCTTGGCCCGGGCGGAGCGGCTCGAGGTGGAGGATCTGCGCATTGGCGGTGAGACCCTGAGGGCCCTCCTGGGGGCCACCGGCAGCGGGGTGATCCTGGCCGACCAGGATCTGCGCGTCCGGCTGTTCAACCCGGCCGCTGAGATCCTGTTCGCGCGCCTCAGCGAAGAGACCCTCGGGACCCCGCTGGGGCAGCTCATTCCCGCCCTCGAGATCCCCGAGACCGCCTTGGCGGCCCCTAGCGAGGATCCGGCGAGCCCGCGGGTCCGGCATCTCGACGGACTACGCGGCGGTGAGACCTTTCCCCTGCGCCTGCTGCTGCGCGACCTGGCGCTTCCGAAGGCGACCTGGCTCCTGGTCCTCGCCGAGGATCTGACCGAGACCGAGCGGGCCGAGGCCCAGCTCGATTACCTGCAGCGTCACGATCCCCTCACGGGCCTGCGCAATCGGCGGGATTTCGAGCGCGCAGTGGCCAAGACCGCCACGGATCCGAGGGAGGCGGGCCGCCCCCACGTCCTGTGCCTGATGGACCTGGACCATTTCAAGCTCATCAATACGGCGTGCGGGCATGCGGCGGGGGATAAGCTCCTGAAGCAGGTGGCGCGCATCCTCGCCACCCGCCTGGCGGACGCCCAGGCCATCGCACGCCTCGGCGGCGACGAGTTCGCCGTCCTGTTCGGGGGCGACTTCGCCGCCGTGGCCCAAAGCCGCTGCGAGGAGCTGGTGCGCACCCTGCGGAGCTTCCTCTTCACCTGGCACGAGCGCTCCTACGACGTCAGCGCGAGCGCGGGACTGGTGACCTTCGTCCCTGACCGGGGGGTGGCGGAGGTGCTGGCCCAAGGCGACATCGCCTGCCAGACCGCCAAGTCCAAGGGCGGGGATCGGCTCTGCCTCTACAGCGAGGACGATGCGGTGAGCGCCCGCCGTCAGGCCGAGGCCAACCTGGTCTCCACCATCGGCGGTGCCCTGGACGAGGGTCGCTTCCGCATGATCGCCCAGCCGATCCTGCCCCTGCACGACGCCGCCGAGCCGCTGCATTACGAGGTGCTGGCGCGGATGCGCGACGACCAGGGCAATCCGGTTCCGCCGGAGCAGTTCATTCCCGCCGCCGAGCGTTACATCCTGATGCCGGCGGTGGATCGCTGGATCCTGGCCCACGTGCTGGGGCGCCAGGCGGAGCAGTTGCGGGCCTGGCACCGGCGCTATCCGGACCGTTTCCTGTTCGCCGTCAATCTGTCGGCCACCACCCTCACGGACGACGGTTTCCTGCCCTTCCTACGGCGCCAGTTCGAGGACAACCAGGTGCCCTACGCGAGCATCTGTTTCGAGGTCACGGAGACGGCGGCGGTGTCGGACCTGGGGCGCGCCCGCTATTTCATGGACAGCCTGAGGAGCCTCGGCAGCGCCTTCGCGGTGGACGACTTCGGGGCTGGATTCGCCTCTTACGCCTATCTGAGGCAGCTTCCGTTGCAGTATCTGAAGATCGACGGCAGCTTCGTGCGGAAGCTGGAGACCGAGCCCATGGACCGGGCCCTG
>JBLMWY010000091.1:0-5130 GCA_050257475.1 Bdellovibrio bacteriovorus | reverse complement strand
GAGGCCTTGCCCTTGGAGAAGGTGACCATGGCCTGCTGGCCCGAGCGGTAGAAGTCCTCACCCGCGGCCCCGGGGGTACGCAGATCATCGAACAGCACCGTGGCGTCGCAGCCGGGGTTCTGCTGCTTGAAGTACATGGCCTGCTTGATGGACTCGGTGCAGCAGAAGCCCGAGCAATAGGGCAGGTGGCCTTCCTGGGTCGAGCGCTGTCCGGCGCACTGGATGAAGGCGACGGATTTGATCTCGCGCCCATCCGAGGGGCGCTTGAGGACACCACCGTTGGTGGCCTTAGCGAGCTTCTCGAACTCGAAGTTGGTCATCACGTCCGGCGTCTTGCCGTAGGCGAATTCCGGCAGCTTGTTCGCGTCGTAAGGCTTGTAATCGGTCGCCTGGACGATGGCGCCGAAGTTCTCGGTGACGGTGCCGCCGGATTCGGTGGTGATGTCCGCGGAGAAACGGCCCGGGGCGCCGGAGCTGCGGGTGATTTTCGCGTTCAGGTGAACCGTGATGAGACCGTTGGCCTGGACCTGCTCGATCAGGTCGTCGATGCCCGGATCCTCGGGCTGGGGCAGGTCCACATTGTTGCCGTTCGGCACGTCGAAGGCCGCGGCGCGGAAGGGCACCCGCTTGTACAGGTCCTTCCAGACCCCGCCCAGCACCGGCTCGTCGCACACCAGATGCACCGGATAGCCCGCCGCGGCCGCCTCGATGGCCGCGGTCATGCCGGTCATGCCGCCGCCCACCACCAGCAGGGTGCGGTTCAGCTCCTGCTCGCCGGAGGGCTCCGGCACGTTCATGAACTTGACCTCGGCGCAGGCCATGCGGACATAGTCGTCCGCCATCTCCTGGGTGGTCTCCTGATGCTCGTCGCCCTCGGGCCGGGACCAGATCACACCCTCCCGCAGGTTGGCGCGGGACATGGCGACATTCGGGAAGTTGAAGGCCTCCACCTTGGAGCGCCGGGAGCAGGCCGCGATCATCAGATGATTGGCCCCGGCGGCGATGTCGTCCTGAATCAGCTTCACGCCCTCGGCCCCGCACAGCATGGGGTGCTGCTTCACATCGGCGATCTTGCCTTCGCGGGTGGCGACGGACTGGAGCTGCTTGGCGTCCAGACGCTCGCCGATGCCGCAGCCGGTGCAGATGTAACCGGCGAATTTCTTCTCCGCTGCCATGGCTTAGACCTCCGCTCTGGCGACGCTGTTAACGACCTGGATGGCGCGCAGGGCCGCGCCGGTGGCGTGCTGGACCGCTCGGTTCACGTCCAGGGCATCGGACGCGCTGCCCGCGGCGAAGACCCCGCCGTTCGCCGGATCGGCCTCGATGAAGCCCTCGCGGTTGATGACGATGGGCACCGGGAAGCTCGCCGGGTCCACCGAGGGCTCCATGCCGATGGCCAGCACCACCAGGTCATGGGGCTCAGCGAAGCGCTGATAGCCCTCGGTGTCCACCCCATGGACCACCGGGTTTCCATCCTTGTCCTGGGTGATGGAGGCAGGCTTTGACTTGATGAACCGGATGTTCTCGTTGGCGCGGACCTTCTGGTAGAAGTCCTCGAAGCGGTCGATCGCGCGCAGATCGATGTAGTAGACGTTGATCTCGGCGTCGGACCCGAAGGCGTCGATCACATAGGTGCACTGCTTCATGGAGGCCATGCAGCAGATGCGCGAGCAGTGCAGCAGATGGTTGCGGTCGCGCGAGCCCGCGCACTGGATGAAGGCGACCTTCTTGGCCTCCTTGCCGTCGGAGGGGCGCACCAGCTTGCCTCCGGTCGGTCCCAGGGGATCGGCCATGCGCTCGAACTCGACGCTGGTGATCACGTTCGCAAAGCGATCGTAGCCGTAGGGCTGGATCTTGGCCGCGTCGTAGGGCCTCCAGCCGGTCGCCCAAATCACGGCCCCGCAGGGGAAGTCGAGGGTCTCTTCCTGCATGTCCAGATCGATGGCGTCGTACTTGCAGGCCGCCTTGGCCTTTTCGGCGTCCGGGGTGCCGATGATGGCCGGGTCCAGCACGTAGCGCTGGGGCATGGCCATGCGGTAGGGGAGATAGGCCCCCTTACGCTTACCGAGCCCGTAGTTGTAGTCGTCGTCGAACTGCGCCTCCACCGCCCGCTCGCAGTCACCGCAGGCGGTGCAGTTCTCGTTCACATAGCGAGGGGAGAGCTTGACGCTGGCGATGTAGTTGCCCTTCTCGCCCTTGAGCCCCGTGACCTCGGCCATGGTGAGGATGGTCAGGTTGGGGTTCTGCTTGGCCCGGCGCTGGTTGATCTCCAGCCCGCAGGTGGGGAAGCAGAGCTTGGGGAAGTACTTGTAGAGCTGGGAGACGCGGCCGCCCAGGTAGGGTCGCTTCTCAACCAGGACGACCTGCTTTCCGGTCTCGGCGGCCTCGAGCGCAGCGGTCATGCCGCTGATGCCACCACCGACCACCAGGATGGTCTCGTTGGTTGCGACAACTGCCGTCATGGATCTTCCTCCGTCTTCGCGGATAGGGCTTGGCGAACGACTCAGCGGGGGTGCGGGAGCGGGGCCGGCGTTCGGGGTGATTCGGAGTCTTGAAATCTCCGAATATCGGAACTTGCTAAGATACCTGGGCCGCACCTGGTCCGCCAGTCCGCACGGGGCTTGCCCTCATCGCGATTTTCGATGGTTTGATAGAGCCGGGTTATGTAGACGTGCGGGAGTAGGCCGGTGCCCCCGTGCCTTGCCCAGCCTTGGTGCTTCCGCTAAGGTCCCGAGCAGGCAAGCTCAAGCGCAGCAACCCCGATGTCCTCCGCGACCTACGAGAAAGACTTCTACGCCTGGCTCCAGGAGACCATCGATCTGGTCAAGGCGGGGCGGCTCGAGGAGCTCGACCGAGACATCCTGATCGACGAGCTGGAGAGCATGGGCAAGCGTGACCGAAGGGAGCTGATGAGCCGCCTCGTGATTCTGATAACCCACCTGTTAAAGTGGGCCTACCAGCCCGAGAACCGCAGTTCGGGCTGGATCGGATCCATCGCGGAGCAGCGCCTGCAGATCTTGGGGCAGCTTGAGGACAGCCCGAGCCTTCGGACCCTGGTCCCGGAAACACTCGCAAGCGCCTATCCCAAGGCGGTGAGCCTCGCGGCCAAGGAAACGGGATTACCGCCTGGCCACTTCCCGACCCTCTGCCCCTACCCGCCGGAGTCTCTCCTCGACGAGGACTTCTTCCCGAGCCCCTGACCGACTGCACCGTCTTGCCCCAGCGAGCCGGCCAAGGGGCCAAGCTACTACGGCCTCAGAGCTGCCGGCAGGCCGAGAGCATCACCGGGCTCTTGGTCTGACCGGAGCGGGTGCCCTGGTCCTCCATCTTCTTCAGGACGTCCATCCCGTCCACCACCTTGCCGAAGACCACGTGCTTTCCGTCTAGCCAAGAGGTCTCGGCCACCGTGATGAAGAACTGGGAGCCGTTGGTGTTGGGGCCCGCGTTGGCCATGGACAGGATGCCCGGGCCCGTGTGCTTGAGGTTGAAGTTCTCGTCCGCGAACTTCTCCCCATAGATGGACTCCCCGCCGGTGCCGTTGCCGCGGGTGAAGTCGCCCCCTTGAATCATGAAGCCCGGGATGATGCGGTGGAAGGGGCTGCCGGCGTAGCTCAGCGGCTTGCCGCTCTTGCCCATGCCCTTCTCGCCGGTGCACAGGGCGCGGAAGTTCTCGGCGGTCTTGGGTACCACGTCGGCGAAGAGCTCCAGGGTGAGGGTGCCGGCGGGCTCGCCGCCGATGGTCACGTCCAGGGCTACCTTGGGGTTGTCGGCGGCGGCGGTTGCGGAGGCAATGGTCATGATGGTCGCTGCGATCAGTTGGGTTGGGTTCATGGGGTTGAGGGTCCTCGGGTCTCGGTGGTGGAGCTTGCAGGGATGATCTCGGTCTCGGAGCCTTGCAGCCCGGGCGGCGGGGGGAAGCGCTTCACGAGGCCGTCGGGCACCTCCCCCCGCTGGGCCTGATAGATGGAGCCCGACTCCAGCATGATGGTGACCATCACCGTAAGAATCAGCGGCACCACGGCGATCCGGGCCCATACCTGCTCGCCCATGTGCTGGGAGTGAAGCTTGCGCCGCTCCATCTCCTGCATGGCGGGCGGCAGGTCCTTGATCTGCGCCTCGATGGCAGCGTCGTCGCTCCCGGTGAAGAGGGCCAGGCTCAGGATGGCGGCGCAGACCACGTAGGCCGCGAGCAGCAGTTTGTAGCGGGAGGCCGAGAGCCTCCAGTGGGCGGCGACAAACCAGGGCGAAGTCCCACCGGCGCGGGCGGCCCGCAGCCAGGTGTAGGCGATGACGGCGGCTGAGATCAGCAGCGGCACCGCCACCGCGACCCACTTGTAGGAGCCGATCAGGGAGTCCGGCTGGGCCATGGAGCCGGCGAGCAGGGCGACGCCGATCAGCAGGTTGAGCACGAGCAGGTTCACCATGGCCAGCTCGTGGGGAGACCTGGCCTGGCGGCGCTCGGACTCGGGGACGGCGAAGAACATCGGCAGTGCGTCCAGGGGTTGGGGGCGGCGCAGGATCGGCGAATTGTCGGCGCTGTCGGCGCCGAAAGGCAAACTGACCCTTACCGCCTTGTCATCGACCTCGGGGTGTCAGGTCCTCCCCCGGCCACTGTGCCCCGTGCGATCATGGGCGTGGGCGAGACAGCCGCCCCTCGTTCCCATCAACCTCGGAGCCGCCCCATGACCCAGCCCCAGCTCACCCCCTACGCGGAGAACAGCCCCGAGTCCATGCTGCGGGTCATCACCCTCTTCATCGTGAGCGACGGCGAGCTGACGGATGCGGAGATGGACACCGTCGAGCGGCTTGGGGTCCTCGGCACCCTCGGGGTCGACCGGTCCCTATTCGCCCAGGTCTTCGACGCCTATTGCGACGACCTGATCGCCCACGCCGGCACCTCCCGCTATGTGGGGGTCGCCGACTCCCAGTGGGTGGACGCGGTGCTCGCCTCGGTCACGGATCCGGAGCGCCGCCGCTATCTGGCCGCCACCCTGCTCCATGTGGCCCGCGCCGATGGCCATCTGGCCGACGCGGAGCAGGCCGTGTACCGCCACCTGCTGGAGCGTTGGGGACTGGACATTAACGAGCTGACCTCAGGCAAGCACTAGGCCCGCCGCGACGCCAGGCAGG
>JBLMWY010000090.1:0-16911 GCA_050257475.1 Bdellovibrio bacteriovorus | reverse complement strand
CTCGACCGGCTGCTCGCCGAGCCGGCGCTGCGTCGTCCGCTCGCAGGCCGCCGCGTCGCGCTGCTCGCCCATCCTGCATCGGTCACTGCGCAGCTCGATCACGCGCTCGATGCAATCGCCGCCCTGGGCGACGTGCGGCTCACGGCCGCGTTCGGCCCACAGCACGGGCTGCGCGGCGACAAGCAGGACAACATGGTGGAGTCGCCCGACTTTCAGGATCCTCGTTACGGCATCCCGGTCTTCAGCCTCTATGGCGCCGTGCGTTATCCGACCCCGGAGATGCTGGACAGCTTCGATGTGCTTTTGGTGGACCTGCAGGACATCGGCACCCGCATCTACACCTATGTGACCACCCTCGCCTACCTGATGGACGCCTGCGCCGGCGCCGGCAAGTCCCTCTGGCTGCTGGATCGCCCCAACCCCGCCGGCCGCCCGGTGGAGGGCAGCATTCTCGAGCCTGGCTGGGAGAGCTTCGTGGGGGCGGGGCCTCTCCTGATGCGTCACGGCCTGACCCTGGGCGAGCTCGCGAAATGGTTCCTGGCGAAGCGCCGGCTCGACCTGGACCTGCACCTGGTGGCCATGGAGGGCTATGACCCCTGGGAGGCCCCCGGCTACGGATGGCCCCTGTCGGACCTCTCCTGGGTCAACCCCAGCCCCAACGCCGCGAGCCTCAACATGGCCCGCTGCTTCCCGGGCACCGTGCTGCTGGAGGGGACCACCCTCTCCGAGGGCCGCGGCACCACCGTCGCGCTGGAGCTGGTGGGTGCCCCGGACATCGACTTCAGCCGCGTCCTGGCGCGTGCCGAGGCCGAGCGGACAGGCTGGACCCAGGGCGTCCTGATCCGCCCTTGCTGGTTCGAGCCCAGCTTCCACAAGCATGCGGGTGCGCTGTGCTCCGGGCTTCAGCTCCATACGGACAATCGGCACTACCGGCACGACCAGTTTAGGCCCTATCGATTGGTCGCCCTGCTGCTCAAATGCATCCGGCGGGAGTATCCGGACTATCCCATCTGGCGCGACTTTCCTTACGAGTACGAGACCGAGCGGCTCGCCATCGATCTGCTCGCGGGTGGCACCTTCCTGCGGGAATGGGTGGACGACCCGGAGGCCCACCCCGGCGACCTGGAGCGGCGTCTGCTGGCCGACGAGCGGCGTTGGGTCGAGGAGACCCAGGGACTGCGCCTCTACCCCTGAGACCAAGGCGCCGCGTCGAGTCCCGTGGAGGCGTCCCCGGCTCTGCGTTACCAGCCTTTCTATTGCGAGGAGAACGCCTGGTGGCTGTCCTCGGATCCCGCCCTCGGTCCCGGGGAGCGCTGTGTGGTCTACATCACCAGCCGCGCTGGTCTGGTCCCCATGCTCGGGCAACGCGCCGCTCCACCGGGGCGCCTGATCGCCTGGGATTACCATGTCGTCGTCGCCGACGCCGGTGGCGGGGTTTGGGACCTGGATAGTCGGCTGCCTGTTCCGACCCCGGGATTGCAGTGGCTGGAGGCCAGCTTTGCCCTGGTCGACCGGCTGCCCGCGAGCTATGCGCCGCGCCTGCGCCTCATCCCGGCGGACGCGTACCGGCGGGACTTCGCCAGCGATCGCAGCCACATGCGGGAGCCGTCAGGCCGGTGGCGGCACCCGCCACCCCCCTGGGATCCCATTGGTCACGGCATGACCCTGCACCGGTACCTGGACCCTGAGGCCCCTGAGCCGGGGACGCTGCTGGACCTCCGAGGCGGGGCCGACTGGCTCGCGCAAAGGACCCTGACCCGACCCGGGTGACGCCGGTCATCCTTCGGGTGATCACCGCGGGATTGCAGTCCCGGGGCCCTACGGCAGAGTCCGTTGGCTCGGCTGTCGAGAGGAGACTGACTGCACGCCCCCTGATGCTCGGGGGCGGCCCGCAAGGGTCCCCTCATGGCCCCTCAGCTCGCGCAGTAGCTCCTGAGGGCGCCACCCTTGCCCTTCTTTTCCAGACCGCGGCAGGTGCTCAGGCAGCCGGACTTGGTCTTGGGCGCCTTGATGTCCGTTGCGGCCGACTCTTGGCCGACACACCGACGCTCACGACAGGTGTAGTAGTGCGTGGTTCGCCCCTTGTATTCGTCGGTCGTGCGGCAGAGCAGGTACTGCCCGGGTTTGACGACCACCTCAGCGCCGAGCGCCTTGGTCGCCGCCTCCACGGCCTTCTCGCGCGGGACCGGCGAGCCGGCGGCGGCCCCGGTCGCCGAGGTGCGAGTCGCGGAGCCGCCGGCTGCGGCGGATGGGGCGGACTCGGTGGCGTCCTTCCTCAAGACCTGGTCCAGCGAACAGGCCGACAGGGCAACGGTGACCCCGAGGGCCACCAGCAGGATGCGTAAGTACAACGGGGTTCTCCTAAAGTGAGCGGCTAGGTCAACCCGGTGTGCCGTGCCCCGGGAAGCCCCGAGCCGGCCATCGAGGGTTTTCGGCCACCAGGCCAGGGCCGGCGTACTCTATTCAGGCCCGCGCATCGAAGCAATGGGCGCGTGCGCGCCGCCGACCGGCCAGGGGCGATGGTCCTTGGTCGCGCGCACCCCCGTTGATCTCCATCGGGACCGTCTTCGTGGGGCCTGGGCGCCGCTCAGGACGCGGACAGCATCTAAACTTACAGTTGAACGTCGAACGGGAGCGGCTGGGTGGTGATCAACCAACCAACGCGATGGGTTATGCAATGAAAACAACAGCGATCGTCGTTCTGATGCTAGCGACCGGATTGTACGTGGCGCAGGTCGAGGCGAGCCGCGTCCGTACACTGGATGAAATCGAGGCGACGCACCTCACCTTCATGCGTTCCGAGGAGAAGCTGGCGCGGGACGTCTACCTGACACTTGCGGCGATGTATCTGGGTCAGCCGGCGGCCAACGTCTTTTCCAACATCGGTGAGGGGTCCGAGCAGACCCACACCGACGCGGTTCGTGACATGCTCGAGTCCTACGGGTTGGAGGACCCCAACCCAGACGCCAACGACCTCCCGGATAACATCGGCGTCTTTGTTCACGACGATGAGGAAGACGATGACGATGACGACGGGTACGGGGGCGAGTACGGATGGTATTTCCAGGAGAAGTTCGACGCCCTGGTCGAGTGGGGCAGCGAGGCGCTGGTTAGCGCGCTCTACGTCGGCGCCTTTATCGAGGAGCTCGACATGCTCGACATCATCGACTGTCCCAAGGTGATCAAGGACAACGAGGACAACATCGGCGAGGACGACGCCTGTGGTCTGAGCTACACGGACGAGAAGGCGCTGAAGACCCTCTATACCCACCTGGTCGAGGGCTCCGAGAATCACCTGCGGGCCTTCGTCATGAACATCGAGCAGTTAACGGGTGAAAAGTATAAGGCCCAGGTGCTTACTCAGGAGCAGGTGGACGAGATCCTTGGCCGCTGAGGGGCGAGACCGCTTTCAGCACGGTCACAGGTCGAGTGTGCTGCGCCACCGGGGGCGCCCGCCAGACGGCGGCGCCTCCTCGGCGTCCCCGAATGGAATCCTACTCGTGCCGCAGGGCCTCGATGGGATCGAGCCGGGCGGCGCGGCGCGCCGGAAAATAGCCGAAGACGACGCCTACGGCGGCGGAGAACAGGAAGGCGATGGCCACCACCCGGCCATTGAAGACGAAGGGGACCTGGAGGACGCCGGCGAGCCCCAGGGATGCACCCAGGGCGAGTAGAATGCCGAGCAGGCCCCCGCAGGAGGAGAGCACCACCGCCTCCACCAGGAACTGCGTCAGCACCTCGGGCTCCCGGGCGCCGATGGCGAGGCGCAGGCCGATCTCCCGGGTGCGCTCGGTCACCGAGACCAGCATGATGTTCATGATGCCGATCCCCCCCACCAGCAGGCTCACGGAGGCGACGGCCCCCAGCAGGGAGGTGAGCACCTGAGTGGTCCCGGTGAGCATGTTGGCCAGCTCCCGCAGGTCCCGGACGGAGAAGTTGTCCTCCTCCCCCTGGCCTATGTGGCGGCGCTCCCGCAGCAGGCGCTCCACGTCGGCGCGGGCCTGGTCCGGCGAGCGGTCCTCCCGCACCGAGAGATAGATGACCCCGATGTCCTGGTTGCCGCTGATGCGCCGCTGCAGGGTGCGCAGGGGCATGAGGACGAGGTCGTCCTGGTCGCTGCCCATGCTGCTCTGGCCCTTGGCCTCCAGCAGCCCGATCACCTGGCAGGAGATGGACTTGAGCCGGACCCGGCTGCCCAGTGGGTCCTGGCCGCCGAAGAGCTCCCGGCGCACCGTGTCACCCAGCAGGCACACGGCCTTGCCGGCACGCAGCTCGCTCTCGGTGAAGCCGCGTCCGGCGGTCAGGGGCCAGGCCCGGGCGCTTAGGTACTGCTCGTCCACCCCGCTCACCGTGGTGGACCAATTGGCATTCCCGGACACGGCGGTCATGGCGCTGGAGGCCGCTGGAGCCACCGCCGCCAGGGCCGGGACGTCGCGCCGCAGGGCCTGGACGTCCGCCAGGGAGAAGGCCGGGGCCTGGGAGCTCATGCCTGGTCCCCGGCGCTGCCCGGGGTGGGCGATCAGCAGGTTGGTGCCCATGCTCGCGATCTGCTGGCGCACCGACAAGGTCGCCCCCTCACCTAGGGTGACCATGACGATGACCGCCGCCACCCCGATGACGATCCCGAGCAGGGTCAGGAAGGAGCGCAGGACGTTGCGCCGGATCTCCCGCACCGCCAGCAGCAGGCTGTTCCAGAGCATCAGTGTGCCCCCGGGGTCCCGTCCTCGCGCTCCACCAGGCCATCCAGGAAGTGCACCGCCCGCCGGGCGTAGGCGGCCATGTCGGGCTCGTGGGTGATCATCACCACGGTGATGCCGCGCTCGCGGTTGAGGTGCGTCAGCAGCTCCATGATCTCCCGGCTGCGGGCCGAGTCCAGGTTGCCGGTGGGCTCGTCCGCCAGCACCAGGGCGGGCTCCGTGACCAGGGCCCGGGCGATGGCCACCCGCTGCTGCTGTCCGCCCGAGAGCTCAGCCGGGGTATGGCGCTCCCGGCCGGAGAGCCCCACCGCGTCCAGGGCCTCGCGGGCGCGCCGATGGCGCTCGGTCCTGGGTACCCGGCGATAGATCAAGGGCAGCTCCACGTTCTCCAGGGCGTTGGTGCGGGCCAGCAGGTTGAAGCCCTGGAAGACGAAGCCGAGATAGTGCCGGCGCAGCAGGGCCCGCTGGTCTCGGGTGAGCCCGCCGACCTCGGTGCCGAGGAAGCGGTAGCTGCCCGCCGTCGGGGTGTCGAGGCAGCCCAGGATGTTCATGGCGGTGGACTTGCCCGAGCCGCTCGGCCCCATCACGGCGACAAAATCGCCCGGTTCGATGCGCAGATCCACGCCGCGCAGGGCCTGGACCGCAGCGCTGCCCAGGCCGTAGACCTTGGTCACCTGGCGCAGCTCGATGAGGGGCGACGCCTGCGGGTCATGGGGCTCGGTCACGGCCGGCGACCGCTGGTGAGCGTATCCACCAGCACCTCCATGCCGGGCTCCAGGGGACCCTCCAGGATCTCGGTCAGGATGCCATCGGTGGCGCCGGTGCGCACCGCGATCGCCTCCGGCCGGCCCTCGCGCAGCACCCAGACCCGCTGGTGGTGGTCCTTGGGGTCGGCCTCGGGGGTGCGGGGGCGGCGGGTTGCCGAAGGCGGACGTGGCAGCAGCATGCCGACCATGCCCCGGCGCTGGGAGGCGCCCTGGGACCCGTCCTCGGCCGTCTCCGGGGGCCTGAACCGCAGGGCGGCGTTGGGCACCAGCAGGGCGTCGGCGACCTCTGCCACCCGGATCTCGGCGGTGGCGGTCATGCCCGGTCGGAGCAGCAGCCCCGCATTGTCCACCGACAGCACCGTCTCGTAGGTCACCACCCCCTCCACCGTCTTGGGGGCGAAGCGCACCTGCTCGATGCGGGCCGGGAAGCGACGCTCCGGGTAGGCGTCGACGGTGAACTCGGCGCCCTGACCCTCGGCCACCTGGCCCACGTCGGCCTCATCCACGTCCACATGGAGCTCCATCTGGGCCAGACTCTCGGCCAGGGTGAAGAGGACCGGGGTCTGGAGTGAGGCGGCGACCGTCTGCCCCGGCTCCACGGAGCGCTTGAGCACGATGCCGTCGATGGGCGAGCGGATCGACGCCTTGTCGAGCACCCGCTGATTGGCGTCCAGCTCCGCCTGGGCCTGGTCCACCTGGGCGCGTGCGACGCCCAGGGACGCCTCGGCCCGGGCCGAGGCGGCGACCGCCGTGTCCAGCTCCTCGTCGGATGACAGGCGCTTGGCGATTAGGTCGCGGGTGCGGCGCAGCCTGTTGCTGGTCTCGGTGACCGTCGCCCGGGCCTCCTCCACCCGCGCCTGGGCTAGGACCAGGGCGGCCTGGGACTGGCGCAGGCGCGCCTCGAGCTGGGAGGTGTCGAGTCGGGCCAGGATTTCGCCCGTCCTGACCCGGGCATTGTGCTCCACGGCCACGGACTCGATGGTGCCCGACACCTCGGTCCCGACCTCCACCTGCTTCACCGGCTGCAGGGTCCCGGTGGCGGTGACGTTCACCTTGAGGTCGCCGCGGGTGACCGGCTGCTGCTTGTATCGAACCGTCGGCGTCGAGTTGCCGAGTCCGCCGATCAGCGCCACGGCGATCAGCCCCAGGAGCAGGACCCCGAGCAGCAGGTAGAGCAGGCGCCAAGGACGGCGGCGCGCGCCAGGCGCCAGGACCTCGGCGAGCTCCGCTGGACGACTGTTCGTGCGGGCTGACATGATGGTTGGAATCCTGGGGTGTCTGGATGGGGCTCGTCCACCGGCCGCGATTGGCGCTGCGGGCCGCGGCCGCCCTGACCGGAGGACGGTGAGGGTCGGGCAATCGGCCGGCGGCGCCCGCCCGGCATCACCTATTGGATCTCAGCATAACCGGCCAGGATGGAGGAAATAGGGAAGGGCCCCTGGGGCGATGGCGGGTGCGGGGCACGAGGTCCCACGCCCGCAGGCTCGCCCCTCGCCGTCATCCCAGTGTCGAGGAGCCGATGCGTATGAGCCAGCACTTTCCGAAACCGCCGGGCCCTATTGCCGGTCATGTGGTGCGGCACTTCAACTGGGTCGCCGCGATCCTGCTCCTGGTGGGGGCCCTGGGGTTCTACGGAATCGCGGAGGAGGTGGCCGAGGGGGACACCCTGCACCTGGACGAGCGCATCCTCATGGCCATGCGGGTCCCGGGTGATCCGGCTCGGGCGCTCGGGCCGGCCTGGGTCGAGGAGGCCTTCCGGGACTTCACGGGGCTCGGCGGGGTCGGTGTCCTGGGGCTCCTGACCCTCGCCACCCTTGGCTACCTGTGGCTGCGGGGCATGCACCGGGCGGCCCTCTATGTGCTCCTGGCCATCGGCGGCGGACTGCTGGTCAGCCTCGCCCTCAAGGCCGGCTTCCATCGCCCGCGTCCCGACCTGATCTCCCACGCCGCCCGAGTCTATACGGCGAGCTTCCCGAGCGGCCACTCCATGCTCTCCGCCATCGTCTATCTCACCGGCGGGGCCCTGTTGGCCCTCGTCCACGAGCAGCGAGCGGTGCGACTCTATCTGATCATCTGCGCCGTGGTGGCCACCATGCTGGTGGGGGCGAGCCGGGTCTATCTCGGTGTCCACTGGCCCACGGATGTGCTGGCGGGCTGGGCAGGCGGGATTGCCTGGGCGGCGCTCTGCTGGCTGGTCGCCCAGGGGCTTGGGATCCGCGGATCTTCGGGGGAGTCCAGGACGCCGCCAACAGGGGCCCCTGGGCTGCCTCGGGATGGCCTCTCAGAGTGAGGGGCCCCCGGACCAGGTGCTCCCGGAGGCGACCCTCGTCCGTCGCGCCAGACCCACCCCTTGGTCGTAGGCCTGCCTCGAGCGGGCTGGCCAGTGATCGCGATCGAGGCGCTCCAGGCGGGCGCGATGGGCCGAGGAGTCCCTCGATTCTCCTAGGAGGTAGGCGGCGGATACCGACAGGAATGACTTCACGATCGGGTTCATGGCAGGTCTCCGGTGTCGGGCTCGTCACCAGGAGCCTATCAGGCCCGTCCGGTCCCTGGGTTACCGCGAGATTAACCATCGGCCATGATTTGCCTCCCAGGTCGGGGCATTGGGTGTGAGCGGACGCGCGGCGGGGCCCGCAGCGGATGCCCCCAATGTGCTCCTCAAGGGGACTCCCACATCACGTTTGCCTTGGCCGCGGTGGCGGCCTCGAGGAGCTGGATCAGGGGCAGGGCGCGATGGCTCAGGCTCACGTGGCGCTGCTCGCTTTCGTCCCGAGCGCCCGCGCCGGGGGACGGGTCCAGATTGGCCTGGGGGTGCTCGGCCACGGCCGCCTTGAGCCGTCCCAGGGCCTCGGGCACGTCCGCGGCCAGCAAGGCGCCGGGAACGGCGCCACTATGGCCCATGAGCCTGAGCAGGGTCACGGCCACCTCACCGAACATGGTGATGTTGGCATAGGCCTCGGTCTTGAAGGTCACCAGCATGAGGTTCGCTCCCTCGGTTAGTTGGGTAGGCGGATGGGCAGGCACTGAGCCTACTCCATCAGGCCCCAGAAGCGGGCAATGAGGCGCGTGGCGCAGAGGTCCGCGTCGGTGACGAAATCGGTCGTGCGCCTGGGGTCGTCCCGGCCGCAGCCCGCCTGCTCATCAATCGCGGTGGCATGGCCCACCCGCTGGGTGATCCAGAGCTCCACCAGCGCCTGACCCTGCGCATCCCCGTAGACCCGGCGGCGGTGGGGGCCGATGCGCTCGTCGATCTCCGGCACCTGGTCGATGTCGTGGACCGCGGTCCACTGCCGCATGGAGCTCTCGGCGTTGAAGGGGTGGACCACCGGATCGGCCGCATCGTGCCAGATCGCCACCCGGGGCCAGCGGGTGGTGCCGGGGGGTGCCGCCCTTAGGACCTTGGCGGCCCAGCCCTGCGGCCCTTGCACCAGCCGGTTGCCAAACTGCAGGCAGGGCAGGGCCTGGAAGGCGTTGGCGGCGCAGCCATAGGGGACTCCGCCGATCACGGCCCCGCCGGCGAAGAGGTCCGGGTGGGTGGCGAGCAGGACGCTGGTCATACCGGCCCCGGCGGAGAGGCCGGTGACGAAGATCCGGTTGCGGTCGATCGGGTACTGGTCCAGCAGGGCCTCGACCTGGTGCCGGATGGACTCGGGCTCACCCCGGTTACGCCGGTAGTCCCTGGGGCTGAACCAGTTGAAGCAGCGGCTCGGGTTGTTGTAGGGGCTCTGCTCGGGCAGCAGCAGGATGAAGCCGGCCTCCTCCGCGAGCGCCGTCCAGCCGGTCTCGTCGTCGAAGTCCGTGGCCCCCTGGCCGCAGCCATGCAGGGCGACCACCAGCGCAGGGGGCTGCGCCAGCCGCCGGGGGACATGGACGTAGGCGCCGAGGTGCCCCGGGTTCGGCTTGATCCTCAGGGGCTCCAGGCGGCCGGGCTCCGCCCCCGGGGCCGCCGATCCCAATGCCAGACCGAGGGCGGCCGCGACCAGCAGACCATGGAAGGCCATGCCAGTGGAAGAACGCTTGGGGTGCTTGAACTTGCCCATGGTGCAGCGGGATGGGTCCAGGCTGATGGTTGGGCCATTGTGCCTGAACCCGTCCGCACCCTGGACAGGCCGAATGCGGTGGCGGGCACCACGCCGAGGTCCAATCCGATTTGGCCAATCAGGCTAGAATGCGGGCTGCGCCGCCTTGACCTTCGGCCCCGTCGTCCCCCACCCGGCAGCCAGCACCATGAGCGACCCCGTCGAGACCCCTCGCACTAATTTCATCCGCCAGATCATCGAAGACGACCTGGCGTCCGGACGTCACCAGCGGATCCGCACCCGCTTCCCGCCGGAGCCCAACGGCTATCTGCACATCGGCCATGCCAAGTCCATCGTGCTCAACTTCGGGCTGGCCCGGGACTATGGGGGCACCTGCAACCTGCGCTTCGACGACACCAATCCCCACAAGGAGAACGTGGAGTTTGTGGAGTCCATCCAGGCGGACGTGCGCTGGCTGGGGTTCGACTGGGAGGATCGGCTCTACTTTGCCTCGGACTATTTCGAGCGGCTCTACGGCTTCGCCATCGAGCTGATCGAGAAGGGCCTCGCCTATGTCTGTGACCTCAGCGCCGAGGAGACTCGGGCCTACCGGGGCACCCTCACCGAGCCGGGGCGCGACAGCCCCTGGCGCAACCGCAGCGTGGCGGAGAACCTGGACCTCTTCCGGCGCATGCGGACCGGTGAGTTTCCGGACGGCTCCCGGACCTTGCGGGCGCGGATCGACATGGCGTCTCCCAACATCAACATGCGCGACCCGGTCCTGTATCGGATCCGCCACGGGGTCATCCATCACCAGACCGGCAGCGAGTGGTGTCTCTACCCCACCTACGACTACACCCACCCACTCTCGGACGCCTTGGAGTGCATCACCCACTCCATTTGCACCCTGGAGTTCGAGGACCATCGCCCCCTCTACGACTGGTGCGTTGAGCATGTATCGGTGCCCTGCCGGCCGCGCCAGATCGAGTTCTCGCGCCTGAACCTCGAGTACACGGTGATGAGCAAGCGGCTCCTCACCCAGTTGGTCTCCGAGGGTCACGTGGCGGGCTGGGACGACCCGCGGATGCCCACCGTCGCGGGTCTGCGCCGGCGCGGTTACACGCCCGCCTCCATCCGCGACTTCTGCGAGCGCATTGGCGTCACCAAGGCCGACAACCGGGTGGAGATGGCCCTGCTGGAGCACGCCATCCGGGACGACCTGGACGCCCATGCCCCCCGCCGCATGGCGGTGCTGCGCCCCTTGAAGGTCATCATCACCAACCTCCCGGAGGGCCACACGGAGGTTATGACGGTGTCCAACCACCCCAAGGACGGCGACCTGGGGACCCGGTCGGTGCCCTTCTCCCGGGAGATCTGGATCGACCGCAACGACTTCGCCGAGGTCCCGCCCAAGGGCTTCAAGCGCCTGGTCCCGGGGGGCGAGGTGCGGCTGCGCAACGCCTACGTGATCCGCTGCGAGGAGGTGGTAAAGGACCGGGCCGGCGAGGTACTGGAGCTGCGCGCCACCGCGGACCTTGCCACCCTGGGCCGCAACCCCGAGGGACGCAAAGTGGCCGGAGTCATCCACTGGGTCTCCGCCGATCGTGGTGTGGGGGCCGAGGTGCGGCTCTACGACCGGTTGTTCCGGGTGCCGGATCCCGGCACTGGGGGGCGTGACTTCCTCGCCGACATCAACCCGGAGTCCCTGGTGGTCCTCGGGGATGCCGTGGTCGAGCCCGCCCTGCTGGGCGTCCAACCCGGGGAGCGTTTCCAGTTCGAGCGGGAGGGCTACTTCGTGGCCGACCCGGACGGCACCCCCGAGCGGCCGGTCTTCAACCTCACCGTGGGCCTGCGGGACACCTGGGGCAAGGCCCAGTCCAGGGGCCCGGTTCCGGAGTCCCCCGCGGGCGCCTGGGTGAATTGACGGTAACCTCCCGGTAGAGGCGGGGAAAGGGGCCCGGGACGAGAATCGGTCCGGAGCGGGGACCGGGGCCACCTGAGGTCCCGCCGGGGCCTCCGAGTCCCCCGTGAGTCTGGCAGCCGGTCCCGTTCCCAACCTGGGGCGTGCCGTTGAGCCTTAAGGAGGGGCTATGCCCTTGAGCAGTCACCTTCAGGATCTTTCACCCGAACTGCGGTCGGAAGGCCACCCGGCCGGGGACCTGGCGCTTGAGTTTGCGGCCCTGCGGGACCAGGTGGCCCGCTCCATCCTGGGCCAGGCAAATCTCATCGAGCGGCTCCTGATCGCCCTGCTGGCGGACGGTCACCTGCTGGTGGAGGGGGCCCCAGGGCTCGCCAAGACCACGGCCGTGAAGCAGCTCGCCGCCGGGCTGGAGGGGGACTTCCACCGCATCCAGTTCACCCCCGACCTGCTCCCGGCGGACCTCACCGGCACCGAGATCTACCGCCCCAACGACGGCAGCTTCCGCTTCGATCGGGGACCCATCTTTCACAACCTGCTGCTGGCGGACGAGGTCAACCGGGCCCCCGCCAAGGTTCAGTCGGCCCTCCTGGAGGCCATGGGGGAGCGTCAGGTCACCGTGGGCCGTGAGACCTACCCCCTGCCGCGCCTCTTCCTGGTGATGGCCACCCAGAACCCCATCGAGCAGGAGGGGACCTATCCCCTGCCGGAGGCCCAGCTCGATCGCTTCCTGATGCACGTGCGGGTGGATTACCCGGACCTCGCCACCGAGCGGGCCATCCTGCTGCTGAACCGGGAGGAGGCGTTGCGCGAGGGCGCGGCACCGGCGCCGGTGCGGCTCAGCCAGGGCAGCGTCTTCGCCGCCCGCCGGGCCATCTTCGGCGTCTACATGGCCCCGGAGGTGGAGGACTACCTGGTCCACCTGGTAATGGCCACCCGCCGCCCGGGCGACTATGCGGTGGATCTGGAGGGCTGGCTGCGCTTCGGCGCCAGCCCGCGGGCGACGCTCGCCCTGGACCGCTGCTCCCGGGCCCTGGCCTGGCTCGCCGGCCGGGATTACGTGTCACCCGAGGACATCCAGGCCGTGGCCCCGGACGTGCTCCGTCACCGGGTGCTGCTCTCCTACGAGTCCGAGGCCGAGGGCCGACACCCGGACGACTTCATCGCCGCCCTGCTGGAGCGGGTGCCGGTGCCCTGATGGCGTCGGCCGTGAGTGGTGCCGCCGCCCGCGACGGGGAATCTGGCATCAGGGCCAGCCTCGCCGAGCTGATCGGGCTGCGGGAGCAGGCCCGGCGGCTCGACCTGGCCCCGCGGGGGCGGGTGCTCGCGACCCGCACCGGCGGGCACCTGTCGCGCTTTCGCGGGCGCGGCATGGAGTTCGACGAGTCCCGGGTCTATCAGCCCGGCGACGACCCCCGCAACATGGACTGGCGGGTCACGGCCCGGGCCGGCACTCCCCATGTGAAGCTGTTTCGGGAGGAGCGGGAGCGCCCCGTCTGGCTCCTGGTGGACCAGGGGCCCTCCATGCGCTTCGGCACCCGCGTCGCGTTCAAGTCCGTGATCGCGGCCCGGGTGGCGGCCCTGCTGGGTTGGGCGGCGGTGGACCGGATGGATCGGGTGGGCGGCCTGATCTTCGACGAGGTCCGTCACCTGGAGCGCCGGCCCGCCGCCCGCACCGCCGGGCTCCTGCCCCTGCTGGAGCGTCTCTCGGAGCCACCGGGCGAGGGCGGGCTGGGCTATGTGAGCCTGACCGAGGCCGCCGCCCACCTGGCGCGCCTGGTGCGCCCCGGGAGCCTGGTGGCGGTCATCAGCGACTTCGCCGAGGCCCGGCCGGATGCACGGCCCTGGTTGGCGGAGCTGGCCGGGGGCAGCGAGCTGCTGCTGGTGATGGTCCAGGACCCGCTGGAGGCCATGGCGCCGCCGCCGGGCCTCTATCCGGTCTCGGACGGCCGGCGCCGGGGCCTCTTGGACCTCACCCGGACCCGCAGCCGCGTGCTCTATGACCGCCGCTTTCAGCGGCGGCTGGAGACCCTGGAGCACCTGGCGCGCCGTCACCAGGCCCATCTGATCACCTTGTCCACCACCGACGTCGTGGGCCCGGCCCTGGCCCTAGCCCTGCGGGCCCGCGCCGCGGGCCGAGCCCGAGGCGCTGCACCATGAGCGGCGCCTCCTCTTCCCGCGCCCCGCTCGCCCCGGCCTCGGACCCCCTGGCCGGGCTCCGGGACTGGCACCTGCCGGAGCCCGTCTCCTGGTGGCCGCCGGCCCCCGGTTGGTGGCTGGTCGCCGGCCTGTCCCTGATCCTCATGGCCGTCGCGGCGCGATGGTGGCGGGCCCGCCGGCGGCGCACCGCGCCCCTGCGTGCCGCCCTGAGCGAGCTCGCGGCCCTGCGCTCCGGACGCGAGGGCGAGCGGGACGGACGACGGTTCGCGGCCCAGATCTCGGGGCTGCTCCGTCGCTTGGCCCTGGTCCTGTATCCCCGGGAGCAGGTGGCGGGGCTGACCGGACCGGCCTGGCTTGCCTTCCTCGATCGCACCGGCGGGGGGGGTGCCTTCACCCGGGGTCCCGGGCAGGGCCTGACGGAGGCCCCGTATCGGCCGGGACCCTCCGACCCGCCGGCTGGCCGGGAGCCGGGCCGGCTTGGGGATCTGGCGGAGCGCTGGATCCGAGCCCAATCGGGGCGGCCCCGGTGATCACCCTCGCCTGGCCCTGGGTCCTGTTGGCCCTGCCCCTGCCGCTGCTGGTCTGGCGGCTGCCGCGAGCCCGCCCGGCCACGGCCGCGGCTCTGCGGGTGCCCTTCTACCAGGAGCTCGACGGGCTCGGGGTCCAGGGGATCCGCCGCCCCTCCTGGTGGCGCCTGGCCTTGGCGTTGCTGGCGTGGCTGCTGCTGGTCCTGGCCGCCGCCCGCCCCGAATGGGTGGGGGAGCCCGTGAATCTGCCGCTTGCCGGGCGGGACCTGATGCTGGCGTTGGATGTCTCCGGGAGCATGGAGCAGCGGGACTATGAGCTGGACGGCTCCGCGGTGTCGCGCCTGGCGGTGGTCAAGGCGGTGGCGGCGCGCTTCGTCGAGCGGCGCGCCCAGGACCGCCTCGGGCTCATCCTGTTCGGCACCCGGGCCTATGTGCAGACCCCCCTCACCTTCGACGGCCCCACGGTGGCGGCCATGCTGCGGGAATCGGTGGTGGGGCTCGCCGGGCGGGAGACCGCCATCGGGGACGCCATCGGGCTCGCCGTGAAGCGCCTGCGCGAGCAGCCCGAGGGCCACCGGGTCCTGATCCTGCTCACCGATGGGGAGAACACCGCCGGCAACCTCGATCCCCTCGCCGCCGCCGAGCTGGCCCGGGAGGCGGGGGTGCGGATCTACACCATCGGGATCGGCGGCGGCGAGGTCGGGCCGGGGGGTGCCTTTGGTCTACGCCTGCTGCGTCAAGGGGGCGACTTCGACCCGACCGTCCTCAAGCGCATCGCCGAGATCACTGGCGGCCGCTTCTTCTCCGCCACCGGGCGCGATGAGTTGGAGGCGGTCTACCAGGAGCTGGATCGTCTCGAGCCCTCGGAGCGCGACGAGCGCGCCTACCGGCCCCGCCGGGCCCTGTTCCATTGGCCGGCGGCGGCGGCCCTGGTCTTGAGCGTGCTGGTGGCGGCTCCCCGGGTGGCGGCCTTGAGATTCAAGGGGGGCGCAAGCAATGCCCATTGAGCTCCAGCTCCTGCGCCCCCTGTGGCTGCTGGCCCTGTTGCCGCTCCTGGCCCTGCTGGTCCTGTTGTGGCGAGGGCTCAACCAGGACCAGGTCTGGCGTCCCCTGGTGGACCCGCACCTGCTGCCGCATCTGCTGGTGGGGTCCGAAGGGTCAGGCCGTGGCTTGCCACTCGCACTGCTCGCCCTGGGTTGGCTGCTTGCGGTCCTGGCCTTGGCGGGGCCCGTATGGGAGCGGCTCCCGACGCCAGTCTTCACGGTGGATGCCAAGCGGGTGATCCTGCTCGACCTCTCACCCAGCATGAACGCCGCGGATGTGCCCCCTTCGCGGCTGGCGCGGGCCCGCTTCGAGGTCCTGGATCTTCTCGGTGCCAGCCGGGAGGGGCAGGTGGCCCTGGTGGCTTACGGGCCCGAGCCCTTCGTGGTCTCGCCCCTGACCCGGGACGCCCAGACCATCGCCGATCAGGTCCCGCGCCTGGCCAGCGACCTGATCCCGGTCCCCGGCCCCCGGCGCACCGACCGCGCCCTGGAGGCTGCGGCCGAGCTGCTGGCCCAGGCGGGGGCCGGAGCGGGGGAGGTGATCCTCATCTCTGACGGGGTTAGCGGTGCCGTGAACGGGGGCGAGGCGGATCAGGCGAGGGCCATCGCCACGGCACGGGCCCTGGCCGCGGCGGGTCACCGCGTCTCGGTGCTGGCCGTCGGCACCACGCAGGGGGCCCCGATACCGGGCGCCGAGGGGGGCTTCGCCAACGACGCCGGCGGTGGCATTCGCCTGTCGCGGCTGGATCGGGAAGGACTGGCGATGCTGGCGCGGGCCGGTGGGGGCCGCTACGTCGAGCCCGAGGCCGGGGATCGGGACACTCGCGCCCTGGTGGACGACGGGCCGCGCCGCGCGTCCGAAGGGCCGACACCGGAAGGGCTGACCGCCGACCAATGGCGGGAGGAGGGGCCCTGGCTCCTGCTCGCCCTGCTGCCCCTGGCGGCGCTGGCCTTCCGGCGCGGCTGGCTGCTGCCGGTGGTCCTGTTGGCCGCGCTCCTCCCGCCCAACCCCGGCTGGGCCCTGGATTGGTACGCGCTGTGGCAGCGGGCGGATCAGCGCGGGGCAAAGGCCTTGGCCAGCGGTGATTCCGCGGCTGCGGCGGTCACCTTCTCGGATCCGGCCTGGCGCGCGGCCGCCCGCTATCGCGCCGGGGACTATGCGGGCGCCCTGAAGGACCTGGCCGGGCTCGGGGGCGCGGAGTCGGACTACAACAGGGGCAACGCCCTGGCGCGCCGGGGTGATCTGAATGCCGCCATCGCCGCCTATGAGCGTGCCCTGGAGCAGGCGCCGGACCTGGAGGACGCCCGGTTCAACCTCGAGCTCCTGCGGCGTCTCAAGGCGCAGCAGGAGCGACAGGAGCAGCCGGAGTCCCAGGCCGGGGGTCAGGGGGACCAGCCCCCCAACGAATCCCAAATTGGGGACCAGGGAAGCTCCCAGGAGGGGGCCCCGCAGGGTCCAGAGTCGGGGCAGTCTCCGCCGTCCCAGGGGGGCCAGGGGCAGACATCCGAAGACGCGGCCGGCGAGCGGTCTGGGGATGCCGGCGGCGGGCAGGCGTCCGACTCGGGCCCCGAGCCCCAGGGTGACGGGCAGGCGGGGGTTGACCAAGCCGAGGCGGGGGAGCCGGGGGCGGGGTCCTCCCCACCGTCCGCCGGTCAGGCGCCCCCGGGTCCTGTCGGGGGCGACCGGGATTCGGGCGCCGAGCCGGGCGCCGGGGACCTGGGCCAGGACGCCCTCGCCGGCGAGCCTCCGCCCGGCCTGGGGCCGGACGGCCAGGGGCCA
>JBLMWY010000089.1:0-3846 GCA_050257475.1 Bdellovibrio bacteriovorus | reverse complement strand
GCTGGTGGGAGCGGCCTACCTGGGACTCAGCCTGCTGCTGGGTCTGGTGATGGTCCTCGTCTTGGCCACCGGCATGGCGCTCTGGGCGCCCGACCTCAGCGCCCTGGAGCTGGATGCGGAGCCGATCGATCCCGCGGCCATGGTGAGTCTGGGTCCCCTGGCCCTGCTGCCACTGATCGTCGGGCTGCTGCTCGGGATCCCGCTCATGATGGCGGTCCTGTTCGCGCCCGCCCTGGTGGCCCTCGATTCTGTCCCGGTGGGCCGCGCCCTCTGGCTCAGCCTGCTCGGCTGCTGGCGCAACATCCTGCCCCTGGGGCTGTTTGGCCTGGTCGCCCTCGGGCTCGGGATCATCGGTGTCTTCACCTTTGGGCTGGCCCTCCTCCCGGCGATGCCGGTCCTCACCCTGGCCCTCTATCACGCCTATCGCGACATCTACCGCTGCTGATCCGCGCCAACGACCGAGCGCCTTGGGGGCCGACTGACCTCAGCCCCGGCCCCTGTTGGGGCGTGCAGGCAGCATGGGGGTGGTTCCTCCCGGGGCCGGTCCGGCCCTGGGTCGGCGCCGACCCTCCGGTGTCCGACCGGTGCCGGCGGGCTGGAAGGCCGGCACCAGATGGCGCTTGCCGTTGCCGATCAGGTCCGAGCGTCCCATGGCCTTCAGCGCCTCCCGCAGCAGGGGCCAGTTCTCCGGGTCGTGATAGCGCAGGAAGGCCTTGTGCAGGCGCCGCTGGCGGGCCCCCTTGACCACGTTCACCCGCTCCGCGTGCCGGCGATCCACCCGCTTCAGGGGGTTGAGCCCCGTGTGGTACATGGCCGAGGCGGTGGCCATGGGGGTCGGCAGGAAGGCCTGGACCTGATCCGGCCGGAAGCCGTTGCGCTTGAGCCACAGGGCGAGATTCAGCATGTCCTCGTCGCTGGTACCCGGGTGGGCGGAGATGAAGTAGGGGATCAGATACTGCTCCTTGCCCGCCTCCTTCGAATAACGATCGAACAACTCCTTGAAGCGGTCATAGGTGCCGATCCCGGGCTTCATCATCTTGGACAGTGGCCCGGCTTCCGTGTGTTCCGGCGCGATCTTGAGATAGCCCCCCACATGGTGGGTGACGAGCTCCCGGACATACTCGGGGGAGCGCACCGCGAGGTCGTAGCGCAGCCCCGAGGCGATCAGCACCCGCTTGATGCCGGGGACCGCGCGGGCCTTGCGGTAGAGCCGGATCAGGGGGCCGTGGTCGGTGTTGAGGTTCGGGCAGATCCCCGGGTAGACGCAGGAGGGCCGGCGGCAGGCGGACTCGATCCGGGGGTCCTTGCAGGCGAGGCGCCACATGTTGGCGGTGGGGCCCCCCAGGTCCGAGATGGTCCCGGTGAAGCCCGGGGTGCGGTCGCGGATCTCCTCCATCTCCCGCAGGATGGAGGCCTCCGAGCGGCTCTGGATGATGCGGCCCTCGTGCTCGGTGATGGAGCAGAAGGTGCAGCCCCCGAAGCAGCCGCGCATGATGTTGACGGAGAAGCGGATCATCTCCCAGGCGGGGATCCGGGCCTCGCCGTAGCTGGAATGGGGGCGTCTGGCGTAGGGCAGCTCGTAGACCCGGTCGAGCTCGGCGGTGGTGAGCGGGATGGGCGGTGGGTTGAGCCATACCGCCCGGTCGCCGTGGCCCTGGATCAGGGCCCGGGCATTGCCGGGGTTGGTCTCCTGGTGGAAGACCCGTGAGGCATGGGCATAGAGGACCGGGTCGGCCCGTACCTGCTCGAAGGACGGCAGGCGCACCACCGTGTGGGCCCGGTCCAGATGCCGGGGCCGGCGGTGGAAGCTGATCGGGACCGCCGGCGTCTCGTCAGCCGCTTCTCCCGACGCGCATCCCTTAGGCTCACTGGCATAGGGATCTGGATGGGGATCGAGACGACCCGGCTCATCCAGGTGGCTCGAGTCGATCTCGGCCCAGCCGTCCGGCACCTCGCGAACCAGGAATCCGGTGCCCCGCAGGTCGCGAATGGCCCCGATCGGCTCACCCTTGGCCAGGCGATGGGCCAGCTCCACCAGGGCCCGCTCCGCATTGCCGTAGATCAGCAGGTCCGCCTTGGCGTCCACCAGGGCGGAGCGGCGGACCTTCTCCGACCAGTAGTCGTAGTGGGCGATGCGCCGCAGGCTGGCCTCGATCCCGCCGATGACGATGGGCACGTCCTTGAAGGCCTCACGGGCCCGCTGGGCATAGACGGTGACGCTGTGGTCCGGGCGGCGGCCCGGGGCCCCGTCTGGTGTGTAGGCGTCGTCCGAGCGCAGGCGCCGGTCGGACGTGTAGCGGTTGACCATGCTGTCCATGTTCCCGGCGGTGATGCCGAAGAACAGGCTAGGTCGCCCGAGACGCCGGAAGTCCTCCTTTGATGTCCAGTCCGGCTGGCTGATGATGCCGACCCGAAACCCCTGGGCCTCCAGCAGGCGCCCGACGATCGCCATGCCGAACGAGGGGTGATCCACATAGGCATCGCCGGTGACGATGATGATGTCGCAGGCGTCCCAGCCGAGCAGGTCCATCTCCGCCCGGGACATGGGCAGCTCCGGGGCGACCCCGAGCTTGTGGGCCCAGTGCCGGCGGTAGGAGAAGAGGTCCGGGGCTTTGTCCATGGGAATGAGGGGCTATAGAGGCGCCCCATTCTAGACCGAAAAGATCAGCCATTGGGTCCCAGGCGGCGCCTCGGCGTGCCCCCGAGCCGGCGCCGAAAGGTCATTTCAAAGGGGCCGCGGCGCGCACCCTGAATCGGACTCTTACCTAGGCCCCGGCCCAGAGGGCGAGAGGGCCCGGCCTTCAGGCGCATCGCCTTTCAGAATGGCTTGCAAAATGCCCAAGGTTCTTGATCCGCAACCGGGTCGAGCCCGAGAGGAACTCTGTAAGGCAATGAATAAAATGAATAATTTCAGATGGAACGCCGTCTGCATACAGCTTGGTGACGTGTGCGGTGGGTCCGGTGTCTCGACGCGGGCCGGAAGCCGATCCCCGGCAGCCAACCCCGCGGATCTTCCAGCGACCGCCGCGCGCACTGGAGCCAACCCGACTCAGGATCCAAACAACCAGCGACAGGAGGTCCGATAAGCGCACCGTGGGGCACGGCGAACGGCTAGGAGACGGTCAACGCCGAGGACGCACGCTGAAAGGCCCTGCCAGGCGCATCTGCCATCCGGCCCCCCCTGGGGCCGCGATGGCCCTTTTTTTGACTCCGGCGCCTCAGGCCCAGGTTGGCGTTCCCTTGGGGTCTTCCAGGTCTCAGCGTCCAACGCCGGCGAAGGCCCGCCGCTCCAGGCTCGGTGAGGCTGTCATCACCCGGCCGGCCGCCAGGTAGGGCTCGATCGCGATCGGGTCCATGGGCGGCGCGAACAGGAGCCCCTGGGCGCACCGACAGCCCAGCGAGGCCAGGACCTGGGCCTGGGCCTCGGTTTCGACCCCTTCGGCGATGGTATCCAGCCCCAGGGTACGGGCGAGGGCCAGCACGGCGCTCACGATCTCCTTCGCCTCCTTGTCTCCGTTGAGCTCCCGCACGAGCTGGCGGTCGATCTTGAGGGCATTGAGGGCCCCACGCCGCAGGTAGGTGAGCGACGAGAAACCGGTTCCAAAGTCGTCCACCGTCAGCCTGATCCCCGCCTCCCGCAAGACCGCCACCTGGGTCCGGTAGCGCTCGCCGTGCTCCAGCAGGGCCGTCTCCGTGAGCTCCAGCTCCAATAGGGCCGGATCGATGCCCGCCTCCCGCGCGGCCGCGGTCACCTGGGCAGCGAGGCTTCCCGAGCGCATCTGCTGGGGAGAGACGTTGACGGTGATCCGCCCGAAGCTGAGTCCCCGGTCCCGCCAATCCCTGGCC
>JBLMWY010000088.1:0-4152 GCA_050257475.1 Bdellovibrio bacteriovorus | reverse complement strand
ACGTGTCGGTCGGAGGTCCCTGAGGCGACGATCATGTAGTCGGTCACGGCGGTCTTGCCGCGTACGTCCATCACCTGGATATCCCGGGCCTTCATGTCGTCCAGGGTATCCACCACCAGTTGCCGAAGTTTCTCGAGCTGCATGCGATCTCCTGTGTTTAGATCTTGGGTACTCGACTTGGGTCGCGGTTGACGCCGTCGCGCCGACATCCTTGGGTGGTCGGGACCGGCGACGGTGCAAACGTCGCCGACCCGGTCATCACCCCAACCGTGGGTTCGGTCCGGGGCTCGGCCGCCCGTCCTGGGAGGCCGGATGCTTGGCCTGGGGCCAACCGATGCGGCGCCTTGAGGCTCATCGGTAGAGCCCCTCGCGCTCGCAGATGGCAAGCACCGCGTCGGGAAGCAAGAAGCGGGGGCTCTGTCCCCGCCCGATCAGGTGCCGGATCCGCGTGGACGAGATTGCCATCTGGGTCACGTCCTGGAGGAGGATGCGTCCGGCCGGGGAATCCCGCAGGGCGGACGCATGCTCGCACAGACGCTGCTGCAGCAGCCGCCGGAGCTCCGGGGCGAAATCCTCGGGGGCGCCCGGGCGGCGCAGGATCACGACGTGAGCCAGGTCCAGGATCTCCCGCGGGCGGTGCCAGTCCAGGAAGCCCGCGAAGGCATCACTCCCCACCAACAGGCAAAGGGGCTCGGCATCTCCCAGGTCGGCCCGCAGATGGACCAGGGTGTCGTGTGAGAAGGACTCGCCCGGACGGGCCAGCTCCCGTGGATCCACCACCAGCCCCGGCTCACCGGCAATGGCCGCCTCCAGCATGGCGAGCCGCAGGTGTGCCGGCGCCACCGGCTGGGGTCGGTGCACCGCCACCCGCAGGGGGATCAGACGCACATGATCCAGCGCGAGGGCCTGGAGGCAATCCAGGGCCGGGCGCAGGTGGCCGAGGTGGACGGGGTCGAAGGTGCCGCCGAGGACGCCGATCATTCCGGACAATGACGCACCAGGCCCGGACCCACCGGCGCCGGCCGACCACACCGTCCCCCCTTCAGGCTAGGTTCGGCCAGCATGCTCTTTCCGTGGGCGAGGGCTCGCTTGGGCACGGGGACGTCGCGGCAAGACCGCGGGGCGGGAGGTCGAGCGGCGAGGCAGAGTAGACCCCGCCACCGGGATGTGTCTGGGTGAGGACTGCGGCAGGGTCTGCAATGGGCTTCGATCGAGGGCTGGGACAGAAAGCACCGATGCCCGAAACTTAGCAGAATCCCAGCAGTTTTTCTTCAGGTCCGCACCTCGCCATTGCCCAGCACCACGAACTTGACCGAGGTCAGCCCCTCGAGCCCCACGGGCCCCCGGGCGTGGAACTTGTCGGTGCTGATGCCGATCTCCGCACCCAGCCCGTACTCGAAGCCGTCGGCGAAGCGGGTGCTGGCGTTCACCATCACCGAGCTAGAGTCCACCTCCCGCAGGAAACGGCGGGCCCGGCTGTAGTCCTCGGTGACAATGGCGTCGGTATGGGCCGAGCCGTGGCGGGCGATGTGGTCCATGGCCGCGTCCAGGCCGTCCACCACCCGGATGGACAGGATGGGCGCCAGGTATTCCGTGTCCCAATCCTCCTCGGTGGCCGGGATGGCCTCGGGCAGGAGGTCCCGGGTGCGGGGGCAGCCCCGCAGCTCCACCCCCTTCTCCGCCAGGGCGGCCCCCAGGCGCGGCAGGAGGACCTCTGCCACCGGGTCGTCCACTAGCAGGGTCTCCATGGTGTTGCAGGTCCCGTAGCGCTGGGTCTTGGCGTTCATGGCGATGGTGAAGGCCTTGTCCAGGTCCGCCGCGGCGTCGATGTAGACGTGGCAGATCCCGTCCAGGTGCTTGATCACCGGCACCCGCGCCTCGCGGCTGATGCGCTCGATGAGACCCTTGCCGCCACGCGGGATAATGACGTCGATGGACTCCGGCATGGCGATCATGGCCCCCACCGCGGCCCGGTCGGTCGTTGCCACCACCTGGACCCCGTCCTCCGGCAGCCCCGCCCGGGCGAGGCCCTGGCGGATGCACGCGGCGATGGCCTGGTTGGAGCCGAGGGCCTCGGAGCCTCCGCGCAGCACCGTGGCGTTACCGGACTTGAGACAGAGCCCGGCGGCATCCGCCGTCACGTTGGGGCGCGACTCGTAGATGATCCCGATGACCCCCAGCGGCACCCGCATGCGCCCCACCTGGATGCCCGAGGGGCGGTAGTTGAGGTCCGTGATGGCCCCCACCGGGTCGGGCAAGGCGGCGATCTGCCTCAGACCCTCGATCATGGAATCGATGCGCCCGGGGGTCAGCTCGAGGCGGTCCAGCAGGGCCGCGTCCAGACCCTTGGTCGCGCCGGCCTCCAGATCTTGGCGGTTGGCGGCGGAGATGGCATCCCGGTTGGCGTCGATGGCGTCGGCGATGGCGTTCAGGGCCTGGTCCTTGGCCCTGGTGCTGGCCCGGGCCAGATCCCGGGAGGCAGCGCGTGCACGAAGGCCGAGGTCTGCCATGTAGGCGGCGATGTCGGTGATGGCGGCTTGGCTCATGGGACTCGATCGGGCGACGGCTCAGGCGCCGCTGCTTGCAGGAGATAGATGCATGAGGGGGGAGCTTACCAGCTTCATCGGGGCCTGGCAGCCGTCAGGAATCTGGCCAATACTACCCAACCAAGCCACTCAACCACTGTCTGAGTTGCTAGCCGCTATTGGGCGAGACAGCCAAGAACAGGGCCCTGGCCAGTCGGCAGCGAGCCCCACGATCCGAACCACCTGGAGGTTCCATGCAGAAGTCACTCTATATCGACCCCGTCAAATGCACGGGTTGTCTGCAGTGCGAGATGGCCTGCTCCTACGTCCACACCCAGTCCATCAACCCGTCCAAGTCCCGCATCAAGGTCTTCGACTTCGAGCACGAGGGGCGCAAGGTCCCCTACACCTGCACCCAGTGCAGCGAGGCCTGGTGCCTGCACGCCTGCCCCGTGGACGCCATCCGGCTCGATCCCCTGACTGGCGCCAAGGTGGTCCTGGAGGCCACCTGCGTGGGCTGCAAGGTGTGCACCATCGCCTGTCCCTTCGGCACCATCAATTACATGGCCGACGTGGGCAAGGTGCAGAAGTGCGACCTCTGCGACGGTGACCCGGCCTGCGCCAAGGCCTGCCCCACCGCGGCCATTACCTATGTGGACGCGGACTGGACCGGACTCGAGCGCATGCGCGCCTGGGCCGCCCGCGCCAACTCAGCGGTGCTTTGAGGAGGAGACCACCATGGCCTGGACGAGACAGATCCTGCGGGTGAACCTGACCAACGGCACCTGCACACCCGAGCCCCTCAAGATGCAGTGGGCCCACGACTACCTCGGCTCCCGGGGGCTGGCGAGCAAGTACCTGGTCGAGGAGATCGACCCCAAGGTCGACCCACTCTCCCCGGAGAACAAGCTCATCATGTCCACCGGCCCCCTGACCGGCACCATGGCCTCCACCGGCGGGCGCTACACGGTGGTGACCAAGGGACCCCTCACAGGCGCCATCGCCTGCTCCAACTCCGGCGGCTTCTTCGGCGCCGAGATGAAGTTCGCCGGCTGGGACATGATCGTCTTCGAGGGCCGCTCACCCAAGCCCGTCTATCTCTATGTGGAGAACGACAAGGCGGAGCTGCGCGATGCGTCCCACCTGTGGGGCAAGAGCACCTGGCACACGGAGGAGACCATCAAGTCCCAGCACCAGGACCCCCAGATCCGCATCTCCTCCATCGGACCGGCGGGTGAGAACGGGGTGCTCTACGCCTGCATCGTCAATGACCTGCACCGGGCTGCCGGCCGCTCGGGGGTCGGCGCCGTGATGGGCTCTAAGAACCTGAAGGCCGTGGCCATCCGCGGCACCAAGGGCTTCGGCGGCATCCGCGACTTCCCCGAGTTCCTGAAGGTCACGACGGAGAAGAAACAGATCCTCGCGGACAACGCAGTCACCGGCCAGGGCCTGCCCAAGTACGGGACCCAGGTCCTGATGAACGTGATCAACGAGATCGGGGCCCTACCCACCCGCAACCATCGGGACGTCCAGTTCGAGGCGGCCAACAAGATCTCGGCGGAGGCCATGCACGAGCCCCGGGCCACCGACGGCAAGCCCCACCTGGTGACCAATGCCGCCTGCTTCG
>JBLMWY010000087.1:0-7832 GCA_050257475.1 Bdellovibrio bacteriovorus | reverse complement strand
GCCCCCGCCAGGTCGAACGGCCCCCGGTGCCCATCCAGGGCAAGCCCCCGCAGGAGCCGCGTCCCCAGCCCCTGGCGGGTGAGGGCCGGGTGCACGGCGATGCGGACCACCCGCAGGTAGCGCAGGGCCGGGGCCTCCGGCAGACCCCAGTGGGCGGATAGGGTCTGGGGCAGCAGATGGCCCCTGGGACGGCGGTCGCCGCGAAAGATGGCCTGGCGCAGCTCCTCGGATTCCACGCCGCCCTCCTCAGCGGCCAACAGGGTGGCGAGGACCTGGGCCCCCTGGCGCAGGCAGTAGACCCGGATGTTGGGTCCATCCAGCAACATCCGCAGATCCAGGGGCCGGGTCTGATAGTGGGCCAGCACCAGCAGGCCAAAGATCTGGCGCAGCGTCGACTCGTTCTCCGTCAGGGCGTCCCGGTCTAGCCGGACCAGCTCCGTGGCGTCCATCAGCCGGGCCCGGCGGGAGGGTTCCAGCTCCGCCGGGCTGGCATCCAGCAGCAGGGCGCGAAAGACGAGGGCCTCCAGGGGATCTCCCGCGGACCAGCGGATCGGGTCTTCCAGGGACAGCCGGCGCCAGAGTGGCGTGCGCCGGTCCAGCACCTCACGGAAACGGACCTCGAACCCACGGCCCGTGCCCTCGTAGCCGTGGACCGTGGTGGCGAAGCAGAGGCGGGGGTAGTGGTCGAGCAGGCTGGCGAGCAAGGGGGCCGGGATCCCCGCGGCCTCGTCCACCAGAAGCAGGTCCGCTTGGGGGCGGTTCTGGCAGAGGTCGTCCGGGGCCAGGAAGCGGACCGAACCAGCCGGGTCTAGGCTGGGCGCGGCCGGATCCGCGAGCGCGGCGCGGGTCAGGTCGAAATGACGGAAGAGCGACTCACAGGCATCCAAGCGCGGGGCCGTAACCAGGATGGAGCGGCAGCCGGCGGCGACCAGCCGTGCCGCGGCCATGCCGAGGGCCGCGCTCTTGCCGCGGCCCCGGTGGGCAGTGAGGACCAGGGGCCGATGCGCCCGGCCTCGGGCCAGATGCAGGATGGCCTCGATGGCCGCCCGCTGGTCCGGTGTGGCCGGCGTGCCCGGGTCCGGTTCGGCCATCGGGGGCCTCGAATCGGCCACAGAGCTGGCCCTTGCTGCCGGCGTGCTCGGGAGCGGTGCCCCTTCACACACCAGGGTGACACCCGCCGCGTTCAGCAGCACCCGTGCGAAGCGGCGCTGGAAGCGTCGCTCCAGGGACTCGGCTTCATGGGGCCAGACCGCGATCCGTGCCGCCTGGGGGTCGGGCAGGTCGGGCCAGGCCTCCAGGGGCGGGGTCAGGAGCAGCAGCAGTCCGCCGCCCCGCAGGGCCCCGGTGGCGGCGCCGAAGCCATCGGGGTCCAGACCCGACCAGGCGTCGTAGATCAGCAGCTCGGTCTCGGTCCCCGTCAGGCGGGTACCGGAGGCCAGGGGCAGGACCAGGGGTTTCGGTTCGGGCCGGTACCCGGCGCCGACCGCCGTGGTCGCGATGGTCCGATCCGTGAGCCAGACAGCCGGGTGCGGGCCCGCCGCCTGCGCCAGCGCGGCGACCGCCTCCCGAGCCGCCGCCGCGGTCCAGTCCCGCCCACCGCTCAGGTGTAGGGTGAGGCGGTGCCGCGACTGGCGGGCCTGGTCGCGCAGGGCGCAGACCAGGGCCTGCAGCCCAGCGGGTGGATCGGGATGGGGGGCCAGGTTCAGCTTGGGTTGAACCGTGCGGTGCGGGGGAAGGCCAGGCCCTGCGCGTCGAACAGGTAACAGGCGTCCGCCGAGACCGCGAAGTCGAACTGGCCCTTGGGGAAGGCGGGGGTATCGGGCTTGACCTTCACCGTAAAGTCCTTACCGCCCACGTCCAGGTAGACGAAGGTCTCGGCCCCCAGGTGCTCGGCCACCTGCACGGTCCCGGTGATCCGGTTGTCCGCCTGGGGGCTGTCCAGGAGCACCGCATGCTCGGGCCTGATGCCAACCTCCACCTTGTCGCCGGGGCGGGCATGGCGGGAGTCCACCGAGGCGGTGATGACCATGCCGGTGTCGAGCTTGACCTGGGTCCGTTGCTCCCCCGTCTCGGCGATCATGCCCGGTAGGAAATTCATCTTGGGGGAGCCGATGAAGCCGGCGACGAAGCGATTGGCGGGCTCGTGGTAGAGGGTCAACGGCGGGCCGAACTGCTCCAGGTTGGTCTTGGCCCCTTCCGCCAGTGGGCTCAGGACCACGATCTTGTTGGCCAGCGTCATGGCCTCGACTTGGTCATGGGTTACATAGATGGTGGTGGCGCCACGCTCCTGGTGGAGCTTGGCGAGCTCGATACGGGTCTTGACCCGCAGGGCGGCGTCCAGGTTGGACAGGGGCTCGTCCAGAAGGAAGACCGCGGGGTGCTGGACCAGGGCCCGGCCGATGGCAACCCGCTGGCGCTGCCCGCCCGAGAGGGCCTTGGGCTTGCGCTCCAGAAAGGGGTCGAGCCCCAGCATCTGGGATGCCTGGGCCACCCGCTCCTTCATGGTCTGCTTGTCGACCTTCTTGATCTTGAGGCCGAAGGCCAGGTTCTCCCGCACCGTCATGTGGGGATAGAGGGCGTAGGACTGGAAGACCATGCCCACCCCCCGATCCACCGGCGGCACATCGTTCATGCGCCTGCCGCCGATGTAGAGGTCACCGGAGGTGATGTCGTCCAGCCCCGCGATGGCCCGCAGCAGGGTGGACTTGCCACAGCCGGAGGGCCCGACGAAAACGACGAACTCACCCTCCTTGATATCCAGGTTGATGTCGCGGAGCACGTCGCGCGCGACGCCGGGGTTATAGTTCTTGACCAGGTGCTCGATTCTGACGTCGGCCATCGCGGTTCACTCCGTGGGTGCGCTCAGGCGCACCCGTGATTCTGTAGGTCGGGCCGTAGGTCGGGCTTTAGCCCGACTGGGACCCTTCATTCCATCCGCCGCCTCAGCGTCGGGCTGAAGCCCGACCTCCACCCTAACCCTTTACCCCGCCCGCGGTCAGCCCGCCCACCAGCCAGCGCTGGGCCAGCAGAAACACGATGGTGATAGGCAGTCCCGAGAGCACGGCGGCGGCGGCGAAGTCGCCCCACTTGTATTCCTGGGGGTTCAGGTAGTACTGGGAGCCCACCGCGAGCGTCAGCTTGTCCTCGGACTGGAGCAGGATGGAGGCGACCGGATACTCGGTGATGGCGGTGATGAAGGCCAGGATGAAGACCACCGCCAGGATGGGCACCGAGAGCGGCAGCAGGATCAGCCGGAAGGCCTGCCAGGGGCTGGCGCCGTCCAGCATGGCGGATTCCTCCAGGGACTTGTCGATGGTCTCGAAGTAGCCCTTGATGGTCCAGACGTGCAGCGCGATGCCCCCGAGGTAGGCGAAGATGAGCCCCGGGTGGGTGTTTAGGCCCAAGGGCGGAAAATAGTTGCTGATGCGGCTGAACAGCGCGAAGTAGGCCACCAGGGCCAGCACCGCCGGGAACATCTGGAACAGCAGCATGGCCTTCAGCAGCAGGCTGCGACCGCCGAAACGGAGCCGCGCGAAGGCGTAGGCGCAGGTGGTGGACAGGGCCACGATCAATACCGCCGTGATCAGGGCCACCTTCACCGAGTTCCACAACCAGAGCAGCACCGGGAAGGGCGGCGGGATGGTTCTGCCCGCCTCATCGATGATGGACATGCCGAGCGCCAAGCGCCAATGGTCCAGGGTCGGGTTGGTGGGGATCAGGTCCCCCACCGCGAAGTTCCCGGTCCGGAACGAGATGGCGATGATCATCAGGAGCGGGAAGATGATCAGGGCCAGGAAGACCCACAGGAAGGCGTGGGCCGCGAGCTTGCGATACCTGATGGACTTGGGTTGAACCATGGCCATGGCGTTATCCTCAATCAATCGGGCGCGTGCCGCGCGTCATGCCGGCCTATCCACCCGCATCAGCTTGATGTTGATCAGCGCCAGGGCCCCGACCATGAGGAAGATCATGGTGGCGATGGCCGAGGCGAGCCCGTAATCCTGGCCCGAGCCCTCGAAGGCGATGCGATACGTGTAGGTCACCAGCAGGTCCGTGGTGCCCGCCGGGGTCTGGGCCCCGATGATGTCCGGGCGCCCGTTGGTGAGCAGTTGGATCAGGACGAAGTTATTGAAGTTGAAGGCGAAGGAGGCGATCAGCAGGGGCGTGAGCGGCTTCATCAGGATGGGCACCGTGATGCTGAAGAAGTCCCGGATGAAGTCGGAGCCATCCATGGCCGAGGCCTCGTAGAGGTCCTGGGGGATGGCCTTCAGGAGCCCCATACACAGGATCATCATGTACGGATAGCCGAGCCAGGTATTGACGATCAGGACCATGGTCCGGGCCAGCGTGGGGTCGTTGAACCACCCCGGCTTGATGCCGAACAGGGTGCTCAGCACCATGTTGATCTCGCCGAAATTCTGATTGAAGAGCCCGCGGAAGATCAGGATCGAGATGAAGGCGGGCACCGCATAGGGCAGGATCAGGAGCAGCCGGTAGAGGCCCCGACCCTTAAGCTCCTCCCATTGCACCAGGCTGGCCAGGACCATGCCGATGGCGAGCGTGAAGACCACTGAGAGGAAGGAGAAGGCCAGGGTCCAGCCGAAGATCTGCAGGAAGGGCCCCTGGACGCCGGGATCCGTCAGGACCCGCAGGAAGTTGCTCCAGCCCACGAAGATGCTGAATCCGGGCGCGATGCCCGGGCCGGTGAAGTCCCCCGCCTCGTTGACGGGGCGGAAGAAGCCGGTGGTGAAATCCGGCGCGATCCGCTCTTGAGTCTGCTGGTTGACGAGGATGTTGCCATCGCCCCCTTGGGCGGCCGGCAGCACCTTATAGAGCGGGCGCAGGGCTGAGAACTGCCGCATGCCGCTCATGCGCAGATCGGTCCCATCCGGCAGGTGGGCGATGACTGTCTGCAGCACCCCCCGCAGCCTGACCAGGTCGCGCACCGCGAGCGGCGGGGTCTCGGGCAGGGCGTCGACCCGCTCCAGCGTGATCTCGACCGGCTCCTGCACTGCCGGCGCCTTGGCCTTGGGGTCGGGGATCAGGAGCTCCACGGGCTCGCTCAGGAAACGCTCGCCCGTCCTGGCGCTTA
Source organism: Bdellovibrio bacteriovorus (assembly GCA_050257475.1). GTDB lineage: Bacteria > Pseudomonadota > Gammaproteobacteria > Chromatiales > Chromatiaceae > Thiodictyon. Next base: position 2,740 of record JBLMWY010000087.1, on the reverse strand, counting down.
GGGCCAGGCGATAGACGTTTGTCGCCTCGCCGTAGAGGGCGAAGTCGTAGTCCTGGCCCTCGATCTGGAAGGTCTGGGAGAGGTGGTAGTCCCGGGCCCGCTCGAAGGTCAGGATGTTGGTGGCGCTGTAGTTGGTGAACCCGATCCAGACCGTGTAGGCCAGGGGGAAGAGGATGAAGATGAACATGGTCGCCACACCCGGGAAGATGTAGCGATGGACATAGGTTCGCTCGGAGGCGAAGACGTAGAGGCCGGTGGCGACCAGGACCAGGGTGACCAGGGCGAAGACCGTCTCGCCCTGGGCATACATGAGCACCACGGCATAGAGGTTGAGGAGTCCGATCAGCCCCAGGATGCCCCACTTGAGCCAGTGGGTCGGGGCGGGGGCGGTGGTGCTTGGGGCGGCCATGGCGATTCTCCCGCTGGTCCACCGGGCGGCCCTCGCCGGCCGCCCGGGCTCGATCTCGGCTTCGGCGTCGGTCGGGCTTTAGCCCGACCTTACCTCTGGGGCTCAGGGCGTCGTCGGGCTGAAGCCCGACCTACAACCCGACCAACAGGCCCGACCTACTGGACGATGCGCTGTGCGGCTGAGTCCAGGGCCTCATCGACCGTTTGGCGGCCGGCCGCGATGTTCTTGAGCGCCCCCTCCAGGTTGGTCCAGTAGTTGATCATCTCGGGCACGCTCGGCATGGGCTCGCCGGCCTTGGCGTTCTCGAAGGTGACCTTGATGCGCTCGTCGGAGGCGAGCTGCTCCTGGAACTCCTTCAAGGCCGCGGCCCCGATGGGCTTGTCGTCGTTGACGGCCTTGAGGCCCTCGGGGGTCAGCAGGAACTCCTCCAGGAACAGGACGGCGAGGTCCTTGTTGGGGCTGGCGTTATTGATGGCCCCGGCGAGCACGCCGACGAAGGCCCTGGCCGGGTTGCCGCCCAGGGTCGGTAGGCGGGCGACCCCGTAGTTGATGCCGCTCTTGTTGAGGTTGTCCCAGGACCAGGGGCCGTTGATGGTCATGGCCGCCTCGCCCTTGTTGAACTTGGCCTCGGCGACGCCGTAATCGAGGCCCCGCGGCAGGTGGCCCTTCTCGATCATCTCCGCGACGAAGCCCACCCCCTGCTTGGAGCCGGCGTTGTTCACGCCGGTGTCCTTGATGTCGTAGCTGCCGTCCGCCCGCTTCTTGAAGGCATAGCCGCCGTTGGCGGCGAGCAGGGGATAGGTGAAGTAGGGGGTCTCGTAGGCCCACAGGATGGCGTTCTTGCCGGACTTCTGAAGCTCCGTGTCCAGGGCCATCATCTCCTCGAAGGTCTTGGCCGGGCCGTCCGGCATCAGGTCCTTGTTATAGATGAGGGAGACGGCCTCCACCGCCACCGGGTAGCCGTAGATCTTGCCGTCGATGGTGACCGCGTCCCAGGTGAAGTCGTCGATCTTGGCCTTGACCTCGGGGCTGGGGTTCAGGGCCCAAAGGAGCCCCCCCTTGGACCACTCGCCGAAGCGGTCATGGGCCCAGAACATGATGTCGGGTCCGCCGCCGCTGGCGGCCACCTGCTGGAAGCGCTGCTCCACGTTGTCCGGGTGCGACACCTCCACCGGCACCCCGGTCTCCTCGGTGAAGCGTTTGCCCACCTCCGCGAGTCCGTTGTAGCCCTTGTCCCCGTTGATCCAGATGGTGAGCTTGCCCGGCTCCACGGCCAGGGTGGCCGCCGATAAGGCGAGAGTCGCCGTGGCGACCGTGAGGGCGATGACCTTCTTCACGTGCGATTTCCTCGTTGGTGGTGGCGTGTGTGGGGGCGGGCCGGCGATGGATTCGCCCAGCCCTCCAGGATCCGCTATCCCGTGCCCGGGGATCTTGGTGCTGCCGGACCGGCTCGGGGCCGGACCCTAAACTGGTCCCCTTTGGTCTGCCGAGTATAGACCAGGGATTTCCGGGGACACATGGGAAATCGCCCTGGCATCCCGCGATGAAATCGCTACGCTGTTGCGTCATGGCAACATCTATCTGGCGCAGCTTTGTCCCTGCCGTTTCCGAGACCGGAGTCCGCTATAAAAAAATTATCTAAAAACAGACCTCGACAAGTCGTTTCTCAGCGTCTACCTTAATGGAAGGCGAGGTTGTATGTAAATAGCAACGTCGCATGCCGCCCCGCGGAGTCCCTGATAACCCCCCGAGGGCGGTGTTGGAGGACGGTCAATCGAGACCTTGGCCTCCGTAGGACCCGCGCGTGCGGCGGGCGGTGGTGCGTGAGCTCAGAAGAGTCGGTCTCGGTTGGTTTTACTGGTCTTGGCCAACCCCGAATCGGGCTCCGACTGGCCCCATTCCCCTCCGTCGACAGCGCGTCCGCGGCGCGTCCTAACCGGCTCGGCCGCAGGGCCAAAGCGGTCATACACAACAACTGGGGGAATCGAGATGAAGATGCGTCTATTGACAGCGGCCCTGGCCGCGGCCTTGGGATCAGGGGCGGCGTTGGCCGAGGATCCGTCGAAGAGCTATGTTCCGGATTTCCATGGATATATCCGCTCTGGAATTGGCGCGACGGATGGCGGTGGGGATCAGTCGTGCTTCCAGTCCAACGGGGCGGATACCAAGTACCGGTTGGGTAACGAGTGCGAGACCTACATGGAGCTCGTGCTCGGGAAGAGCATGTGGGAGCAGAACGACCAGAGCTTCTACGTGGATACCCGCATCGCCTACAAGTCGGCCCAGCAGAACGACTGGTCCGAGGACCCCGGCGATGGCTCGGGCTCCAAC
>JBLMWY010000086.1:0-2958 GCA_050257475.1 Bdellovibrio bacteriovorus | reverse complement strand
GCGCTGTACTCCGGACAATGACAAAACTGGTGGCAACGCTGTGGGTATCGTCGTTCGTGGCCACATGCACGGGAGCATTACAGGAGGTTGAGGGTCTATCCTTCGGTCTGCAGTGCACATTCCCCGGATTGCCATGAACGCCAAGCTCACCCTGATCCTTGCCCTCGGCTTGACCCTTGCCGTCGCCTCCCTGCTGGTCAGCGGCGAGCCGAGGTCCGCGGCCAGTGACAGCGAGCACGTGGGTCACGACCATAGCGAGCACGAGCAGGGGTCCGGGTCTGACCTCGGGCCCCTTGCGAAGGCGCAGGTGTACCAGTGCCCGATGCACCCCTGGATCAAATCGGACAAGCCGGGGGACCGCTGCACCATCTGCGGCATGGCCCTGGTCGCGGTCGGGGCCTCCGACAGCAGCGCGGCGGCGGACGATCCTGACCTGGTTACCCTGAACGCCGTGCAGGAGACGGTGATCGGGGTGCAGACCGCGGCGGTTCGGCGTGGGCCCCTCACCCGTCGGCTGCGGGTGAGCGGCGTGATCGACGATGACGATACCCGCCACCGCATCCTGGCCGCCCGGGTCCCGGGTCGCATCGAGCGACTGTATGTGAACTACGTGGGGGCGGAGGTGGAGGCCGGCGCCCCCCTGGCCACCGTCTTCAGCCCCGAGATGCTCACTGCCCAGCGGGAGTATCTGGAGCGCCTCAAGGCCGGGGCCGTCGCCACCTCCCTCTCGGAGCGGGCCGCCGCCCGGGAACGGCTGCTGGAGCTCGGCCTCACCGAGGAGGAGATTGGTATCCTCGACAACACCCAGAAGCCCACCGCCATGGTGACGGTGCGGGCCCCGGTGTCGGGGACCGTGGTCTCGCGCAACGTCTACGAGGGCCAGTACGTCCAGACCAACGACCGCCTGTTCGAGATCGGCGACTTCTCGCGCATGTGGTTCCTGTTCGACGCCTACGAGCCGGACCTCGCCTGGCTCGCCCCCGGTCAGACGGTGGAGGTCTCGGTGGCGTCCCTGCCGGGCCAGATCCTGACCGCGCCCATCAGCTTCATCGACCCCAACCTGGACGAGATGAGCCGCACCGCCCGGGTGCGGGTCATCCTGGAGAACCCCGAGCGCCGGCTGCTGCACGGCCAGACCGCCCAGGGCCTGGTGTTGGGGACCTCCTCGGAGACCCTGCTGGTGCCACGCGGCGCCGTGCTCCAGCATGGTGGCCGACCCATCGTCTACGTGGCCCAGGGGGACCGGGGCTATCGGGCCCGGGAGATCCGGCTCGGACGGGTGGGTGACACCGAGGCGGAGGTGCTGGCCGGGCTCGCGGAGGGCGAGCGGGTAGTGACCCAGGCCGGCCTGATCCTCGACTCCCAGGCCCAGCTAGCCCATGCGGCCACCGCCGGTGGGGGACATGACCACGGCCATGGGTTGCCCGCCAAGGTCCCCGCCGGGGAGCAGCCCCATGACGACGGGGGTTACGGGTTGCTGCGGACCCTGGTCTTCGCCGCCGCCGATGCGGCGGCCTACCTGGCCTCCGACGACCTGGCCGGGTACCAGAAGGTCCTGCCGACCCTGCGCGAGGCCCTGGCAGACTATCTCGCGGGTTATCCGCCCGCGGCCCGGGGACCCCTGGCGCCCTTCGCCGGCACCCTCGCCGAGGGTCCGGACCTGGAGTCCGCCCGCCGCGCCTTCGAGCCCTTCAGCACCGCGGCCGCGGACCTGGCCCAGGCCGAGCATCTGCACCACCGGGAGGGCATCACCATCTATCAGTGCCCCATGACCCCGGTGCTCGGCACCGCCCGTTGGGTATCGCGCTCCAACCAGCTCCGCAACCCCTTCTTCGGCTCGGCCATGCTCGAGTGCGGCGAGGCGGTGGATTGAGCGGGCAGATGACGGGCCCGTCAGCCCCCGGCCGATACCTGGGCCAAGAAGGCGTCGAGACTGTCCAACTCGGTCAAGATTCGGGGGGCGTTATCGACCATCTCCCGCCGCAGGATATCGAGCCGAGCGGCGTCGAGATCCACCGCATAGGCATGGCGGAAGAAGTGGCGAAACCCCAAGAGGTGCCGCAGCACCGCGATGGTGTCGGCCGAGAAGATGGCGGGCCGAACGCCGTCGATCGCGAGCCCCATCGACTGGAGAAGTCCCTGGTGCCAGTCTGGCCCTTCTGGCAAGTTGCCCTCCAGAAAGCGTGTTACCCGTACCATGATGCTTTCGATGGCGCCGTATCCGTGATGCAGCGCCACGGCGGCTCGGGCACGCTTGTCGGCGCCAGAGGCATTCGGCGGCAAATCCAGTCCCGCCAACTCTTCGATACGGGTTGCAAAGGCAGCGCGATCGAATCCGATCTCGGCTCGCAGGCGCTGCAGGGCGGCGTTCACAGCGGCTCGCCCTCGGCAGCGATCCGGTCCAGCAGGCTCTGCGGGGCTTCTTCTAGGCGCACAAGGTCCACCGGAGCCACGAAAAGCGCCATCAGGTCCGCCAAGGCGAGGAAATACTGGTCGCTCGGGAGCCCCTCAACAGCGAGGTCTACATCGCTGGTCTCGCCGTGGGAGCCGGTTGCCAAGGAGCCGAAGAGCACGACTCGGGTGGCTCCGTACCGCGTGCGCAGAAGCGCCGCCGCGTCTGCAAGACCATCACGCAGCCGCTGCGCGCGCTCGGTGGACCGTTGGTGTGCCTGCCGCCTGCGCTCGGCGAGGTGGCGGAGGGTTTCGGCAGGGGTGACCGTGACGGCCATCGATCGATGAGAATCCAGGTTGGGTACCTATTGATCGGACGGGCGGGGCCTTGTCTAGACTGCAGGGTCGACGAACCGCCGGGACCAAGTCTAGCCCGAAAAGCGGCGCCAAGGGCGGTCCCGGGCGCTGGGCGGGTATGGGATCTGCGGCTCGACCGAGATTCCAGCACCGGCTCAGGCCCCTCCAGGGAAAGATCTGCCCCCGCAAGCACAACGGACATGAACCGAT
>JBLMWY010000085.1:0-2975 GCA_050257475.1 Bdellovibrio bacteriovorus | reverse complement strand
CACGGGTTAAGATGTGCGGGACTTCGCGCGCCATTAGGACCAAGGCCCCATTCAGGAGGCCCCGGCGGCTCGGCCTCTTCTCATTTGCCTGGTAGCCAAGCCCCGGCGGCCACATGATCTTCCAGGAGTCGCAACACCATGTACCAGCAGTACTTCGGCTTCCGAGAAGAGCCCTTCAGCCTGACCCCTGATCCGGCCTTCATCTACCTCAGTGAGCAGCACAGTGTCGCCTATTCGCTCCTGGAGTACGGTGTCCTGCAGCAGGCTGGATTCACCGTCATCACGGGCGACGTCGGCTGCGGCAAGACAACCCTGATCCGGCGCCTGATCGATGACCTCGGCCTCCAGGTCACCTTGGGCCTGCTGGACAACACGCACCCGCGCCTGGACAACCTCATGGAATGGGTGTCGATGGCCTTCGGCCTGGACTACAAGGCCAAAGACGCCGTCGATCTCTATGACTCCTTCGTCCAGTTCCTCGCCGCCGAATACGCGGCACGTCGCCGCGTTATCCTGATCATCGACGAGGCGCAGAACCTCGACCCCGACACCCTGGAAGAGCTGCGAACCCTGTCAAATATCAACGCCGGCAGGCACCGGGTGCTCCAGATGATCCTTGTGGGGCAACCGGAGCTCAAGGCGACCTTGGATCGCCCCGAGCTCAGCCAATTCTCCCAGCGCGTGGTCGCCCATTACGCCCTGAAGCCCCTAACGGAGGCGGAGACCCAAGGTTACATCGAGCATCGCCTTGCCCACGCCGGGGGAAGACCGAACCTCTTCAATCCAGAGGCCTGTCGCCTCATCCATCGCCAGGCGAAAGGCATTCCGCGGCTGATCAACCTACTCTGCAGCACGGCCCTGGTGTACGCATACGCAGAAGAGGTCGAGCAGATCGGGGCCGACACGATCCAGACCGTGCTTGAGGATGGGGCGGCCGGTCTTTGCATGGGCGCCAAGGCAACCAAGGGCCCCGAGCCGCGCATCGCTTCGACAGCGCCCGGTAAGGCGACGCCGCGCGATCCTGGGGCTGACGGCCGCCCGCAGTCCTCGCGTGAGCAGGCGACCCAAAGATTCAGCGTCGAAGACGCGCGGCAGCTGTTCTCGAACCTCGTCAAGCCCAAACCCTGAACCGCCGCGCCGCTGCCGCATCCTCCCCGCCCCGGCAGGTAGCCGCGTCAGACCCCCTGCAGAGCGGCGTCTCCCCACACCCCTCGGTGTCTGAGTAGTTTTCGCCCCATTCGTCACCCGCCGGGGCTCTTCGGAACGCTTCCGCGCCCGCACCTGGTGACCACCGCCACCTCGAAGTCTTCCATAGAAGCGGCGACAGGGAGCCTGACACGGCACCGGCAGCGCCGGTCTCCACCCCCAGGAGTACAATGGGCGTCCCTTGCGAAGAACCACCAGGAGGACGAGACGATGATCTATGCGTTCGGAGTCGAGCTGCCAGTGCCCTTCGATGAGGCGATTCTGCAGGTGCAGCAGGCCCTCCAGGCCGAGGGGCTCGGCGTCGTGAGCGAGGTGGACGTCCAGGCCATCATGCGCAACAAGCTCCAGGAGGAGATCACGCCCTACCGCATGCTGGGCGCCTGCGCTCCGCTCCTGGCCAAGCGGGTGATGGCCGCGGAGCCAGAGGCGGGGGCCTTGCTGCCCTGTACCGTCGTGGTGCGGGAGATCCGGCCCGGATTGACCGGCGTTACCTTCATGGATCCCGAGGCCGTGCTCGGCCTCACCGACAATCCGGCCGTGGTCGAGGTCGGGCGGGACGCCAAGGCCAAGATCGAGGCGGTGCGTGAGCGCCTCAGCGGTCAGCACCCGATCAACCGGCTCTAGGACGGCCTTCGGCAAGCGGAGCAGGCGCCTCCCAGTCAGGGGCTACGGCTATGGATCCTGTCCGGGGGCACGGGACGCGCCCTCGGGCTTGGCGCCGCCCATGGCCGCCAGCACCCGATAGATGGCGGCGGAGTCCTCCTCCCCGTGACCCCAGCCGACCAGGGCGTTCAGATATTGGGCGACCTGGGCGGCGCCGGGCAGACCCAGGCCCAGCTCCCGGGCCGTCTCCAGGACGATCCCCATGTCCTTTTGGTGGAGCCTTGACTTGAATCCGGGGGTGAAGTCGCCGGCGATCATGCGCTGGCCATGGACCTCGAGGATCCGGCTTCCGGCGAATCCCCCCAGCAGTGCCTCCCGCACGCGGGCCGGGTCCACCCCCGAGGCGCGGGCGAGCAGGATGGCCTCGGCCACCCCGGCGATGGTGGCCCCCACCACCACCTGATTGCAGGCCTTGCAGACCTGCCCGGCCCCCGCTTCGCCCACATGGACGATGTTCTTTCCGAGCACTTCGAACAGGGGCCGCACCCGCTCGAAGACCGCCGCCTCCCCACCCACCATGATGGAGAGGGTGCCGGCGATGGCCCCCTGCTCGCCCCCCGAGACTGGGGCGTCGAGCATGGCTACGCCCAGGGCCGCCAGGCGCCGGCCCATGTCGCGGGTAGCGGAAGGGGCGATGGTGCTCATGTCGACCACCACGGCCCCCTCCCGGGCCCCCTCGATGACACCGCCGGGCCCGAACAGCACCTCCTCCACGTCGGGCGTCTCCGACACCATGGTGAAGACGATGTCCGAGCGGGTCGCGAGCTCCGCCGGGCTCTGGCAGACCTCGGCTCCAGCCGACTCCAGTGACTCCATCACCTCGGGCCGGCGGGCATAGACCGCCAGGTCATGCCCCGCCTTGCGCAGATTTAGGGCCATGGGCCTCCCCATGATCCCCAACCCAATGAATCCCACCCGCTCGCCCATCACTCACCCCCTCAGCCCTAAGCGCTTGGCCCTCGTTACTCGCTACTCGCTACTCGCGACTCATGCATCCAACAACTCCAACCAATGCACCACCGGCAGCCTCGTGCCCGACTCCAGATGGAGCTGACACCCGATGTTGGCGGTGGCGATCAGCTCAGGCCCGCCGGACTCCAGGGCCT
>JBLMWY010000084.1:0-3747 GCA_050257475.1 Bdellovibrio bacteriovorus | reverse complement strand
GTTGCCGGCGCCGGTGCCGCCTGACCAGGCCCGGATGACCACGGCTGTCTGAGCGCCGGACCTGGGCCCTGGCGGCCTCCCGTGCCGAGGCGCAGCCGGTGCGGCATATCCCTCAGTCCCTGAGGGAATGACCGCAAGTTCTCAAGACCATAGCCCGCGGCTCCCTTTGGCGGTTGAAGGGAGCGGCCGGGGCCCCTTAGCCTTCCCCGCGATCGAGAACAACGGCATTGGCTGTGGGGGATTGGCGATGGTCTGTGGTGTGGAGTTGTGGGCATGGTTGCGGAGCAAGGGCGGCGGTGCCACGGGCATCAGGCGAGCCTGTATCGCACCCCTAGCGGCGGTCCTTTCCGTCCCAGCCGGACAGGGTTTGGCGGCGGAGGATATCGCCACCCTGGGCGAGGTGCGTGTCACCGCGCCCGAGGATGTCCCCCTCGGACGCTCCTTCACCCTGGGCCTTGAGGACATCGCGCCCCAGCGTGCCCGCACCAGCGACACCGCCGGTCTGCTCACCGGGCTCCCGGGGGTGAGCGCCTATGGCGCCGGCGGCGTGTCGAGCCTGCCCGTCATCCGTGGTCTGGCGGACGACCGGTTGCGCACCAAGGTGGATGGCATGGACCTCGTCGCCTCCTGCCCAAACCACATGAACTCGCCCCTGTCCTACATCGACCCCACGGCGGTGGAGTCCGTTCGGGTCTATTCGGGCGTCACCCCGGTGAGCGTGGGTGGTGACAGCATCGGTGGCACCATCGTGGTGCAGTCGGCCCCCCCCGCTTTCGCCGACCCCGGCAGCCGCCTGGCAAAGGGCGAGGTGGGCAGCTTCTACCGCAGCAATGGGGACAGCTTCGGCGGCAATCTCGCCGGCACCTACGCAACCGACAGCTTGAGCCTCAATTACAAGGGGGCCTACGCCCAGTCCGACGACTACAAGGCGGGCGGTGACTTCAAGGACTACATCTTCACCGGCCGCGCCGGTCACACCCTGGATCTGGACGAGGTCGGCTCCACGGCCTACCGCGCCAACAACCAGTCGGTGACCCTCGGCTGGAAGAACGATGGACACCTCCTGGACTTCAGCTACGGCTATCAGCACATCCCCTACGAGGCCTTCCCGAACCAGCGGATGGACATGACGGACAACCGCAGCGACCAGTTCAACCTGGGGTACAGCGGCGATCAGGGGTGGGGCACCCTCAAGGCGCGGGCCTATTACCAGCACACCGAGCACAAGATGGATTTTGGTGATGACAAGCGGTTCTGGTACGGCCCCGGTATGCCGCCGCTCGGCTCCGGAGGGGACGTGGCGCTCAACGGCATGCCTTGCTCGCCGATCTCAGGCGTCAGGATGGTCAATGGTAGGCTTGTCGGCTGCGCGGCCGGCATGCCGATGGAGAGCGAGGGTAAGACGGGCGGACTCACGGTCAGTGCCGACATCCCCGTGGGTCTTGGTGACCTGGTGCGCCTGGGTGCCGAGTACCAGTACTACCGCCTGGACGACTGGTGGTCGCCTTCCGGTGCAGCGATGTGGCCCTATACCCTCTGGAACATCAACGACGGCGAGCGGGATCGTTACGCGGCCTTCGGCGAATGGGAGATCCGCAAGCAGCGTTGGACCCATGTCCTGGGTCTGCGCTACGAGGCCGTGGCCATGGATGCGGGACCGGTGCACGGGTACAACCTTGCCACCTTTCCAACCGTCGGTACCAATGGTCCGTTCAATCAGACGCGGGACGCGGCGCTTTTCAATAGCAGCTCCAGGGACAAGACGGACCACAATTGGGATCTCGCCTGGATCGCCCGCTTTACACCGGATGCCACCCAGACCTACGAGCTCGGCCTGGCGCAGAAAACCCGCTCCCCCAATCTCTATGAGCGCTATACCTGGTCCACCTGGCAGATGGTGGCCTTCATGAACAACTTCGTCGGCGACGGCAATGGCTATGTGGGCAACCTGGACCTCGATCCCGAGGTGGCCCGCACCCTGAGCCTCACCGCCGACTGGCACGATGCCAATGAGGAGCGATGGGGCCTCAAGGTGACGCCCTATTACACGGACGTCCAGGACTACATCGACGCCATCCAATGGGACTCCGTGAGGAACGCGCCACGTACCGTGCCCGTGGTCGGCAACTTCACCGTGCTGAAGTACGTCAACCAGTCCGCACGCCTCTATGGCGTTGACCTGGCGGCTCATTACCTGGTGGCGCGCGGAACCGCCCTCGGGGACTTCCGCGCTCAACTGGTCGCGAGCTACACGCGGGGCGAGAACGACGACACGGACGACAACCTCTATAACATCATGCCCCTGAACGCCACCCTGGCCCTCACCCAGGAGCTGGGTTCCTGGCGTAATACCCTGGAAGGGGAGTTCGTGGATGCCAAGCAGGATACCTCCAAGGTGCGCAACGAGATGGAGACCGCCGGCTACGGGCTGGCCCATCTGCGCAGCCGCTACGCGCGCAAGACATGGAGCCTCGACTTCGGCATCGAGAACCTGTTCGACCGCTTCTATGATCTGCCCCTAGGCGGGGCCTATGTGGGCCAAGGCACGACCATGACCATCCCGCCCCTGCCCAACCAGCCCCAGTGGGGCACCCCAGTGCCGGGGCCGGGCCGTACCTTCTACGCCGCGGTGAACCTCAGATTCTGACCGCGTCCGGCCCCTGAATTCGAATCTGGAACCACTCCTCGGCCGCCCCCAAGGCGGCCTTTTTTTTCCCCGCCTCGATTCATCCCTGTCAGGTTGATCCCTGGCACTTGTCAGGATGCGGCCGGCGGATTAGGTTCTCAGGTTGCGGGACGCCTCGGACGGACGGCCGATTTGGGATGCTTCGGGAGCAAGGCCGCCGCGCAAGCGCCCGCGATCCACCTCGATTCACGCTTCGCCTTCCCTTCAAATGGAGGACAGGATGGTCAACTTTTCCGATTTGCACGCACAGAACCACAAGATCACCGAGCTTTCCAACGTCTTTCTCTATCTCATCCGCGACCGCGCCATGTGCGATACCGAGTGCGCCCGCGGCCTCTTCTTCGAGTACGTGGCCAAGGTTCGGGAGCATGTGGAGCTGGTGGACGCCCACCTCTGCGCCCGGCTCATTAAGAGCCAGGACCGGGACATGAAGAACCTGGCCGATCGCTTCCTCTCGGGCTCCACCGAGATCAAGCGGATCTTCGCCGCCTATCTCAAGGACTGGTGCAACGAGCGCAAGCGAGAACTCAGGATCGCCGATCACGAGGCCTTCGTGGCGGACACCAACCAGATGTTTTCCCTGGTCCTGGACCGCATCGAGCGGGAGACCGAGCACCTGTACCCGGCGGTCCGTCGCCTCGACCAGGCCGCCGCGGCGTGACCGGGGCTGGCGCTACGTGACGGCGCTCCATCGCCGTCGCGGCTCGGCCCCGGGGATCAGGCAGCGAGCCGGCGCAGCACGTAGGGCAGGATGCCGCCGTTTCGGTAGTAGTCCACCTCGTTGGGGGTGTCGATGCGCACCTTGGCAGTGAAGGTGGTGAGCTTGCCGTCCGGGGCCCTGGCCTGCACCTGCACCTGCTTGGCCTCGCCGTTGGCAAGCCCCAGGATGTCGAAGGTCTCGGTGCCCGCGAGGCCCAGTGATTGGGCGTTCGCGCCCTCGGTGAACTCCAGGGGCAGGATGCCCATGCCCACCAGGTTGGAGCGGTGGATGCGCTCGTAGCTCTCGGCGATCACCGCCCGCACCCCGAGCAGGCGCGGCCCCTTCGCCGCCCAGTCCCGGG